>CAIOMN010000280.1 GCA_903859415.1 uncultured Methylococcaceae bacterium | reverse complement strand
TGTTAACAAAAGTCGGTTAGGCATAAAGGTGTTTTTCGAGTTCATAAAGGGCGGCTAAATAAGCGGGTTTACCGCCAAACGCGGCCACCAGTTCACTGGCGGTGCCCATGTTTCTGAAGGGGTCTAAGGTGAGTATTTTAATGTCTTCTATGTTTTCCAGACCGGTATCCTGATATTTATCCAGTAAGGTTTCTAACACCTGCCGGGCTTGTTCGCCGTATTGGGTAAAGTAATTGCGCTTTTTAACCTGGTCTGCTCGTTCACGGCGGGTTAAGGGCGGTTGATCAAAAGCGACGTGGCAGATTAAATCAAAGGCATCAAAATCTTTACCGACTTCTTCAGCTAAGGGTTCTAATAATAGACCATGTGCTTCCAGTTCTTTAATAATGGCGGCTTTACGGTCGGTTTTACTCCAGCGGCGTAAAAAGTCATCTAAAGAACCATAGTCTTTACGCACGGTAGTGCGGGTGTAATCTTTAAGTGATTCGGTGATTAATTTACCTTCAGGGCCGTAATATTGCACGCGTTCGGAAATGACGAAGACAGTGACATCACCTAAAACGTATTTAATGCGCTTGTTGTCTGTGTCATCATCACCGATATTAATAGTGCCATCATCATTACCTACCTCAGCCCCTGTATCGGTTTCTGGGGTTGTATCTTCATCAGGTGGTACTACCGTTTCACCGGGCTTGGGTTCATAAATCATTACTGGTTCGCCATCAAAGTCTTTGTCTGCAAAGAGTTCGGTGGCTTTTTTAAAGTCCATGATGGTAAACCAGTATTTGTCGTAATCTTCATTAATACGGGTGCCACGACCAATGACTTGTTTAAATTCAGTCATGGACCGGATGTGTTGATCTAACACCACTAACTTGCAGGTCTGCGCATCGACGCCGGTGCTCATTAGTTTGGAGGTGGTGGTAATGACTGGATAGCGTTCTTCAGGATTGATAAAGTTATCTAGCTCGGCTTTGCCTTCCTGTTCGTCACCGGTAATCCGCATGATGTATTTACGATTTTCTTTAATCCGCTCCGGGTTCAGATTCACCAGCGCCTGACGCATCCGTTCGGCATGATCAATATCATCACAAAACACGATGGTTTTGGCATAGGGATCAGTGGCGGTTAAAAACTCTGTAATCTTTCTGGCCACCAGTTCAGTGCGCTTTTCAAGGACCAAGGTTCTATCCATATCCTGCTGGTTGAAGATACGGTCTTCTATCAATTGGCCGTGTTTATCCGTTTGACCTTTAGTGGGGCGCCAGCCTTGCAGGTCTTTATCAATATCGATGCGCACCACTTTATAGGGCGCTAAAAAGCCATCTTCTATACCTTGTTTAAGGGTGTAACTGTAGATAGGTTCACCAAAATAATAGATGCTGGAAACGTCTTTGGTTTCTTTAGGCGTGGCGGTTAAACCGATATGCGTTGCAGAAGAAAAGTACGCCAAAATCTCGCGCCATGCGGAATCTTCGGCGGCACTGCCCCGATGACATTCATCAATCACGATCAGGTCAAAGAAGTCGGGTGAGAATTGTTTGTAAATGTTTTGAGCTTCTTCACTGCCGGTAACGGCCTGATATAAGGAGAGAT
>CAIOMN010000279.1 GCA_903859415.1 uncultured Methylococcaceae bacterium | reverse complement strand
CCGAATATTGCACCGGCAAACCTTCACGTTTTAAGGCTCTATGCACGCGAGACAAGCGTTTGGGATCGGCAATATCGTAAGCAATCAAATACAAACCGGCTTGATTATCCGCCATTAACTCACGGCCAATAAAAATTGCTGTAACTTACTAATCGTACTTCTAAACAACAAATACAGGCGGTCTTCCCGCTGTTGATATAACACCGCCATTGCCACCATGGCTTTTTCATTATCCGGTTTATCCGCGCCCAATAAAGCCGGATAAAAATCCCAAAGTAACACCTTGCTTAAATCGGCAGCCAAATCTAATTCAGTGGATAACAAGGCTTCATCATCACTACAAAAGCCACTCTCAGAAAGCAACACCAATAACTCGGAATGCAATAAGCCGACTAATAAATTAGCCCGATACTGCCCTTCTGATGACAAGTTCATCGCGACTAAACGCTTCAACTCATTGATAGAAACCTCACGCCACTCTGACAACCCCAAGCGTCTTGCAAAACTGCGTGCGGCTAACTTTTGCATGGACAAATACCAGTTATCATAACGTTGCTTACCATCTGCTCTGGACAACAAATCCACCAAGCGTTGAGTTAACGATTGTCTTTCGCTGCATGTACCCAACCAACGCGCCCTCACCTCACCATTTTTATGCAAAAACAACAAATTGATACCAGCATCCGCACAGGCTAACAAGGCTGACATTGACCACTCAACCACGCCTTTACAGACTACACGAGAAATGCGGGATAACGGAAACAACTGATCTGCCGACTCAGGTACAACAATACGCAAGGCAGGCTCATCCAACACCACCCTACAGCCGGGCACCCCATCAATATATAAAGGCCGCATACAATCACCCTCCTTAAGTCGTTACACCCGTACACGCTTGATACCGCCTTGCCCAGGGTGCGAATATGTTTTGCACCCAGTAACCTTAATAAAATAAATCGATCTTCAATGGGGTCAATCACTGAAGCGATTTCATCTAGCAAGCAGGCTTTTTCTGCTGGGGTTAAATAACATTCAAAGACCGACTTTTGACCACCCGAAGCAAAGCCACGCAACACATAAAGCGCTTTTCGTAAACGTCGCGGACAAGAGACATCGTAAGCTGCCAGATAGAGTTGTCGGTTTTTCATGACACTCTTAACTGTCTTAAGTTATTTGTTTTTAACATGGCTGATTCTTCCCTTCTTTGTTGCCTGACTTAATGGCTGTCAGTTGATGGGGAATAGAATATCAAGATGAGGCGTTTTTAAACGTATTGACAAGCTTGTCAGTGTGATTGGGATTATGATTATGTCGAGTGGTATTTTATTTTTTGCGAGTTACCTAAGCTAAAATCACACTCGAAACATTTTTATTATTCTTGTAAGCCAAACGGCATCAATAGGAAAAAAGCTAATGACTATCGCTTTCTGAACGAAAGCAATAGGAAAATGGTTGAAAGCGTTTGCTTTTGAAGCGAAAGCAACAGGAAAATGGTTGGAAGCATTTGCTTTCAAAGCGAAAGCAATAGGAAAATGGTTGGAAGCGTTTGATTTCAAAACGAAAGCAATAGGAAAATGGTTGGAAGCATTTGCTTTCAAAGCGAAATCAATAGGAAAATGGTTGGAAGCATTTGCTTTCAAATCGAAAGCACCAGCATTGAGTTTTTATCATTCCTAAACCAGGGCGTTTGTTCAATGAAAGCTAGTTTATGTTGCCGGTGTTGATTATCAGTCTTAATCCCTTCTTAATCAGGGCGTTTGTTCAATCCTTAAAGTTGATCAAATTCAATCACTGAATTTAAAAAACTAATCAGCAAGTCTTTTGAACCCTCACTACCAAAGACTTTTTTAAAAGCAAAGTCGGTTTTTATATCAAGAAAGTTCATGGAGTAAGCCTAAAGGGATCAGTTGCTTAGATTATAGCGTGAAAGCTAAATTTTGAAGGGTTAAAATGTTTTATTGTTTGTGTGGCTGAACATGCATAGTTTATCTCTATACATTTCATCACATAATGCAACTCACCCAACACTGCTTGATTTAGACGGTTTTCCTATACTAATTCGCATTAATAGAACTGATAAACTAGCTATTTCTTTTGATTATCTAAATACATCATTTAAAAAACTCGCATCAATCGCAGTATCGAACCATTGTTCAATTTGCTCTAAAGAAGCATTAGCAATTTGGGTGGTGATTTCAACAGGGATAACGCCAAAGCGTTTAGCTAATAATTTTTGTAAAGCGAGAGCTTCACCCTCTTGTCTACCTTTTATTTCACCCTCTTGTCTGCCTTCTTGTTTCCCTTCAGCAATATACGCTTTTGCCCATACTTCTAATTTATCTGCCAACATGACTCTTATCTCCTGTAATTCATCCACTTGAGGCATTACGATACCGTATTCTGGCTTTCGCATCAATGTTGCGCGTAACCAATGTGCGAACATCTTTCTTAAATCGGGTCGATCATCTAACCAATCTATCAATAATTTAACTATGTCACTGACTGCACTCGGACTATTTGCGTGTTCTAATCTAAAAACTGCCGCGACTAAGTTATTTAATGAGGCTAGTTCATTATCGGTGTAGTTGTTTTCATCTATCAAACAATATTGCAGAGACGATTTATATTGATTGACCATGCCTGGCACATCAGGAATTAAATCCGCAATATTGGTCGCCGCTGTCCATTTCTGACTACCGTTGTAAAGCACAATCGGCAAAATTGGCGGCAATCGACCATCAGCCAATACTTCACCACGCTTGATTAAATCTTGGTACAACAGACCAATGTAAACCATCATCCGTAGCGCCATATACTTATCGACACTGCTTTGGAATTCTATGAGTAGATACAGATAAACCCAATCCTCACCGACTTTTACCCGCCACACGACATCATCTTCGCGTTGCTTAAAGTCTTCGCTGACATAGCTACTGGGGATTTTTTCTAGCGTTGAATAATCTAATGACTGTAACCAGTCATCTGGAATAAAGCCCATAACGAGGTCTCGGACAAATTCCGGATTGGCAAACAAAAACTTATAACTGCTATCGTGGTCTTGGCTCATTGAGCAATATAGCCTATACGATTGGCAGTTTCGATTATTTTAAGCTTTTCCTGCCATTTGCCTTGTTCCATCCCTGTCTTTGTGGCAAATTCAATAGAACTTTTTTGAATATAAATAAAGTCTTTCTTTAAATATCTTATTGTTTAAGTAGTGTCTCTATTATCCATCTAATCATATTCTTGAGGACTTATTACTTGCTTAAAGACAGGCAGGTCTTAATCCCTTCTTAATCAGGGCGTTTGTTCAATGGTAAACCTAACTCTAATCATGGCCATAGGTAGCCTGTCTTAATCCCTTCTTAATCAGGGCGTTTGTTCAATAAAAGAGGGCGTTACATATTACGCTGACACCGTCTTAATCCCTTCTTAATCAGGGCGTTTGTTCAATGTAACGCTATATTCGAT
>CAIOMN010000278.1 GCA_903859415.1 uncultured Methylococcaceae bacterium | reverse complement strand
TCAAACCCTTAACCGCTGCTAATGCAACCTTGGCTTTTTGTGCCCCAGTAAATACCTTACGTTTGCTTTCACTCATTTTCTGACCTTTTTTCACGACAGGGTATATCTTAATCTATTGTCCTGATTTCGGGGTCCACTATAACTATTGTTTTCAATCGCTAATGATGCCTGAATAGTACGAATACGGTTGTTACGCCGTAATTGCGGAGTTAAAGACGCTTGACTGGAAATCTGCCACCGCGTTAATAACGCAACACTATCGGCTACTTGTTGCAGTATTTTAGGGGTGATAGTGTAAGGCGGTTGATAGCTCATTAATCAAATGTCTATTAAATACATGTAACTTTGTTTACTAAATTTAATTTTGATCAAAGAGTTTTCCCACATGTACATAGCTCTCATTGTTTTTAACTAGCACTGGGATTGAGCGAAAAGTAGACTTATTAAAGCGGTCCTGATTAGGCTTATAAACACTATCTTTCTGAATACGAGTAGTCACAATAGTACGCTGAAAAATAACGGGTGAAACATCCTGATCATAATGATATTTCAGCAACGACAATAAATATTGCACATACAGTTCAGAATTGAGTAACTGAGCTTCTGTTTCTTTAAGCCTTGGCTTGTCAGACTTCAAATCTAAAATTAATACCTTCCATGTATTTTTAGCGACCATAATAATGACAAGATCACAACTTTTATTGATCTTTTCACTGGCAGGATTTAAATAACAAGACAGTTGTTTAAAACATTTAGAATTTTTATGGGTATCATGATCCAATGTGAATGCTAGACTTTGTTCTGGTAGACCTGTGATATGTAACTTTTTAACTCTGCTATCTGGAGCACTCTCTTTTAGAATCAATTCGCCTTCACTTGGAGCACTTGCACTGAAACTGATATTGATTAAAATCTCTGGCAAAATTACATCTTGCAATTTTGTCAACATCACTACTCCCCAATACGATAGTAAATGTCATCGGCAGCTTGATTAGAATTAGCAATAAGTTCATCAAAGATAGCCATATTAATACCAAACCTATCGACATTAACACGGGTTATGGCATGACCTGAACCAATATTGTAAGCAGAAATTTGCTCCGGCTTAAGAATGTCTTGTTCAATAAATCCTTGCTTCTTCATTAATTCATTCTTGTTTTTTATTTCATTACTAAACATGATGCAGTTATTAAGCTCTCGAATTAAATAGTCACTATGAGTTGTCACAATGATCTTTATCCCAGAATTAACTAAACGGGCCAAGAAACGCGCCATGATTCTCTGATTATCTGGATGTAAATTTAATTCCGGCTCATCGATAATAAGTAACCCATTTTTTTCAGCTAAACAATTCACATAATAATCAAAAAGAAACAGTGACTTAGTTGATGATGAGGCTATATAAACAGGAACAACTATCTTTTCTCTTCCCCGTTCTTTTTTAGGCTGAAAAAACACTTGTTTATCAATACTCTTAAAAGCACCGCCTAATAACTCCTGTAAAACATCAAATACGCCTTGATACTTTTCTTTATCTTCTTTTAGAAAGCTTTTCCTTTTGCTAACATTTTCATAATCTCTGATAACATCAATATTATCTTTAATGGGCTCGGCATATCGAGACCGCATACTATTCAGTAATTCGATTGGATTCATCTTGTCATTATCAGATAAATGCTCAAGAATTGCGTTTTTACTGATATCAAGTTCTTTATAAAACAGAGCAATGCCTGTGCGCTCGGAAGTGATTACAAAAGGCAGCGGCAATTGCCCTGCAAAAAGGCAGGTGGCAATTTGCTCTGCAATAACATCACTTAAAATGCCAAGTGAAATACGACTTCCAGTGCTAGTTTGTAAAGCAAT
>CAIOMN010000277.1 GCA_903859415.1 uncultured Methylococcaceae bacterium | reverse complement strand
GTTTGCTACTTTTGTAACTTCATCTTTCTTTTGGAAAAACTCTGGTTTTAAACGTGTTTGTTTCCAGCCAATGCCTTGGTCTGTACCTTCTCCATATAGAGCACCTAAACCAGAGTTAGCAACGGCAGCGATAGCGTTAGCAGCAGCTGAAACAGTGTCTTTGTTGTAAGTTTCTGGATGATCAACCACCTGCGCTTTTATTTTTTGGATATTCCATGCAGCAAATGAATAGGCTGATTGACGGAATCTGATTTGCTCTTCAATTGGACCCGCTAATGCTGCTGTAGCAGTGGCTGCTAATAGGATGGTAAGTGGTATTTTCTTATTCATAGTGTTTCCTTATGGTGTGTTGTAAATACTGATAAATTAAAAACTTGAAGGTGCTTGAGAAGCGACTGTGGTTGTCGTTGATTCGCTTACTGCCTGTTGTTGATTTTGAATAGAGTAGAGTTGTGTGACGCCACCCGATACCCCCCAAACAACAGTACTTGAAATAATTAAAGATAAAATAAAGCGCACAGCACCAAAACCAATAGTAGTATGTTCGGGGGCCAATGTTTCAGCCAATGCACGTGGAACTTCTTTTTTGCCGGTTAACATAGGTTTGACGAGATTCGTTTTTTTAACAAATCTATAAAAGACGACAGCGATAATGTGCAACACAACAAACCCTAACAAGACATAGAATGTTGTACTGTGTAAGCCCGTTAACTTGTCACTAAAGTCTTTGTCAATAAAATCGAACAAAGGGCCTTCAAAGGCGATGTCATCGTTAGCAAATAAACCAGTGCCGACCTGTACAGCAACTGCTGTCAAAAGAGCGATTACTGAAAGAGCACCTAAAGGGTTATGACCAAAGCCTTGCCATTGACCTTTAAGATAAGCAGTAATTCGCGAAAAAGTCGGGAAAAAGGTTGAAAAGCGTGAATGCGTTGAACCAATGAAGCCCCAGATAATACGAAAAACAAGTAAGCCCAAAATAAAAATGCCTAGTCGACCATGCCAGTCAATAAGTTCGCCGCCAATTTTTGCAGTGATATAAGCGGCTACTACAGAGACCGCTAATAGCCAATGAAACAGCCGGTGTGGCAAGTCCCAAATATGAATAGTAACTTTCATCTTGTTTGACTCCTTTTATTAACTAGCGTACTTAACAGAGCAACCGTAAGGTTTAGTTACGGCTTTAGCGATTTTTCTACCGGCGGCTATATCTGCCAAGGCAGCACTGATGTAGTTTTCAGCTTTGCCAATGTCTGATTGGTCGGCTGAAGGGATGCTATCGATGCCGCCTTTATAGATCAAAACACCTTTTGGATCGATAATGAAAAACTGAGGCGTATTAGTTGCACCATACAATTTACCAATTGAACCATTACCATCTAATACAGTGTTTGTGGGTATTGCGCCACGGTGAGCATTTAATTTTTGAGCAATTTCTCCAGTGACATTACCTTCTTTTCCGGGTGCAGAGGTAATAACCTGTAACCAGACTATACCTTGAGCAACGGCTTGTTTTTGCAAGTTGGGAATATTGCCACTTTCGTAATGTTTTACGACGAACGGACATTCATGATTAGTCCATTCCAGGATGACCGTTTTGCCGTGTAAATCAGCCAGGTTAATAGTACTTCCATCAGCCGCTGCACCGGTAAATAACGGAGCAGGCTTATCTATAATGGGTTCGGCGTTAACGGCACCTATCGTTAAAAAAGATAAAGTCAAGCTTAATAGGGCGAGTGGGTAAAAACGATGTAAAAACATATAAACTCCGAAATAATTATAAAAAGACAGAAAGCTGTTCCATTTTCTCTCTGCCTAAACTGATCCTTCATTGACGAATAAGTCACTAACTTGTCACGCTATCAGGTATTATCGATTTCCAAAACTAAGGAACTTGAACGCACCAATTCACCTAATAGCGATACTTTGCCAGTTTATTCGTTTCCTAGTAAGTTGATAACCTGTTCCTTGGTTACCACCTTAATTCTCTTTAGACCTCTTTTTCTCTCATTAGAGAAGGCTTGATTGTTCTTATAACAAGATCAGGGGTAAGTACCTGCGGTAGAACAATTGGGCTTTTTAAAGCACTATTTTTGCCTGGATAATAAACATAAAGCGGTACGCCACTGCGACCGAATTCAGATAATAGTTGGGTTATTTCATCATTCCGGTTAGTCCAGTCACCTTTTAAATAGGTAATATCTGCTTCTTTGAAAGCCTGAATAACAGAGCCTTGGCTTAAGGCTACTTTTTCGTTGACTAAGCAACTGATGCACCATGCGGCTGTCAAATTAAGAAAAACAGGCTTTCCTGCAGCGCGTAACTCATTTAATCGTGCAGGTGAGTAAGCTTCATAGACGTTTGAAGATTCAGCATTTGAGATAGGGGAGGCGGGTGAGGCGTCTATACCTAAGTAACTTCCGATTAACGCCAACCATAAAGAGAGTCCCGCAACACTAGCACCGCTGCGCTGTGTTGATTTAATACCGGTTTTGGTCGATTCGTAAAGCCAGGCAGAAAAAGCGATAACGACCATTCCACCCAAGGCAATGGCGACTGAATTGATTCCGGCTTGTTGCGCTAAGACCCATACTAGCCAAACAGCGGCTGCGTACATTGGAAAGGCAAGCCCTTGTTTTAATCTATCCATCCAAACGCCTGGTTTGGGTAAGCGTCGTTGTAAAGAAGGCCATTGACTTAAGATTAAATAAGGTAAGGCCAGTCCCAAGCCCAAGCTTAAAAAAACGGCCAATAATATTGCAGGGGGCTGTGTTAAAGCAAAGCCCAAGGCAGCACCCATGAAAGGGGCTGTACACGGAGTCGCTACGACGGTTGCTAAAACACCGGTAAAGAAACTGCCGCTATAACCTGAACGATTAGCCAGTGAAGAACCAATCCCCATCACTGAGCCACCAATGGAAAAAACGCCTGATAAGCTTAGACCTACGGTAAACATTAAATAAGCGACACCGAGAACAAATAAGGGGGATTGAAATTGAAATCCCCAGCCTATTTGAGCTCCGCCAGCTTTTAATATAATTAGTAGAGTACCCAGTAAAGCAAAACTGACCAGAATGCCCAAGGTATAAGCCAAGCCATGCAGTTTATTTTCTAGAGGATCATGGTTTGCATGTTTTATAAGCGCAATAGCTTTAATAGAAAGAACTGGAAATACACAAGGCATTAAATTTAAAACGATACCGCCGAGTAAAGCTAGAAATAAGGCTGAAGACAAGACTAAATCGGGTGCTTTTGCATCGATCGCGCTTATAGTGGGAACTGCTAAAGCATTTGCTGAAAGTTGATAACCTTGGGTCACTGAACCCTCTGGTCCATCAATAGTCACCGATAAAACACCACTCAGTTTTTCATCTGAAGTGAGTGGTTCATCGCCAGATTTTAGTTGTATCTCTAAGGTATCGCCTGAAATTTTCCAGGGTTGTTCTGCGTTGTGGACAATCTTTCCCCATTTTTCGGGGTAAAACCAAACATTTTTGATGTTTGATTTGTTAAATTGGGTATCTGTTAGTCTTATCGCTAGTGTGTTTTCGCTTTTCACTATGCTGTAAGGCCAAGGACTTGTAGTGGGTAAGGTCGTTTGGGCAGCCTTAATCAATGGGCTGCCATTACCTGAAGCTATGCCAGGTAATACGGCGGGTAAATTCAGGGCTAAATCTACTTTTTGCGGAATGCATATTTCATCGCAAACGAGCCACTTAACTTTCGCCTGGATAGGAAATTCGCTACCGGCTTGGATATCTTCCGGTACTTTAAGCTTTGAAAGCAGGATAACTTCATTTTCGTAGCCATAATTAGTGACAGGACCTAATACAATACGGCTGGGTGTGGGCCACTGAATGCCTTCAACTGTAGAGCCTTTTGGTAGCACGTAGTCAATGGTTGTCGGTAAGCCAGAATCACCGGGATTTATCCAATAAGTATGCCAATGAGGAATGATGCGCTCTTGAACTCCGACCAAAATTTCATCACCTGGATGTACGGCATCCACTGAGGTGATTAATTGAGCTTTTACCTGATCAGTGCTGGCTTCAAATGTGCTGGCTTGAACAGATCCATTGCACTGTAAAAGCACGATCAATGTAAATATAAGTGTACGAAGTGGTAGCATAATATCCTGTTAAATTATTAGGGTTTCCCGGTGATGTCTGTAAGGAAGTTTTAAGAACGTAAGTGTTTGTTAAAAAACTCAATCGTACGTTGCCAAGCTAACTTTGCAGCAGCTTCATCAAAACGGGGTGTTGTGTCATTATTAAAGCCATGCTGTACACTTGGATAAATAAAGGCCTCATAACTGACACCCGATGCTTTAAGAGCCGTTTCATAAGCGGGCCATCCTGCATTGATACGTTCATCGTCTCCTGCATACTGCAACAATAAAGGTGCTTTGATCTTAGCAGTCTCTTCAGCAGTGGGTTGGCTACCATAAAAAGGAACCCCTGCCGCTAGCGTAGGGATTTGAGTAGCCAGATAGTTTACGATTCCACCACCGTAGCAGAACCCAACAGCACCAACCTTACCGTTTCCTTCTGGAAGATTTTTTAGCACATCCGCAGCAGCAAGAAAGTCTGCGTGTGTTTTGTTTTGATCTAAGCCTTTAAATAGTTCACGCGCCTTATCTTCATCACCAGGATAGCCTCCTAATGGGAAGAGGGCGTCAGGTGCGAAAGCAATAAAGTTATCCAATGCAAGACGTCTTGCTATATCTTCAATATGTGGGTTTAAGCCACGGTTTTCGTGTATGACTAATACTGTAGGTAACTTTCCACTGAATTGAGCAGGTTTAACTAAATAGCCATGAATCTTGCCATAACCAGAAGGTGAAGGATATTCGACATATTCAGCAATGATCCGTGGGTCATCCCTGCCAATTTGTTGGGCTTGAGCAAAGTTTGGGCTAAGCGCTTCCAGGATACCTTCGGCAGTTAATCCCACCACAGCATATTTTGTGGCGGCTGATAAAAAGTCACGGCGGGATAGATCTCCGTGAACATATTTATCGAATAGTTTCAACACTTCTGGTTGAAAGTCTTTTGCAGTTTTACGTGTCATTTGAATTCCTTGGATTATTTCGCCCGGCCTTTGTAACCTTGAGCTAGTAGAGGGATTTTGTATGCATCACCACGTCCTACCGCATACAGTGTTTTCTTTTCTGGACCAGCAAAGGCTATGTTTTGGGGTTTTTTAGGCAACGGAATAATGCCTAATGCCTTGCCTTTATCTGTAAACACTTCAATACCTGAGTTTGATGCGACATAAAGTCGATCATTGTCATCAATGGCAAGACCATCAGCACCGCTAGACCAAACTTTGTCTTCTTCTTTCCAGCCATCTAATTTAGCAAAATTTCTTTTATTAGAGATTGCGCCATCAGCACCTATGTCATAGGCTAGAATATGTTCACCTTGGGTATTGGCAACATAAAGTGTTTTTTCATCTTTGCTTAATTGAATGCCGTTTGGACGTTCAATGTCATTAGCGAGGCGCTTTAATTGACCCGCTGGGGTAATGTAAAAAACACCTGGATGTGAAGCGGGTGGATTTGGGTTTTCTTTTGATGGACGTGTTCCGCTGTCTGTAAAGAAAATACCGCCACTTTTATCAAGGACTAGATCATTAGGTCTTTGAAATGGTGTTCCTTCAAAGTTTTCTGCGAGTACTTTTTGTTTTTCAAAGGGGTAAATAATCCCAACCTTTGTATTAAGGGTCTGTACCGCTATGATTTCGCCATTTGGATTAAGTGCTAGTCCATTAGCACCATTAGAATTTTCTAAAAAGGTTGAAACACTATTGTCGGGAGCAACGCGTACTACCCGATTAGCTTGGGTTTCTGTAAATAACAAACTACCGTCAGAAAAGCCAATAGGGCCTTCGGTGCCTTTAAAACCGCTTTTGATTAATTCAATGACAACGCCGCCAGCTGCTACGCCGGGAATCGGCGGAGTGACTGGTTCGTCAGCGTGTACAACTCCCGCTAACGCAAAAGCGCCTAATAAGGAATAAAGTTTTGTTTGTGAAGTTTTAAGAAACATCTTGTCCTCTAGATTTACGTTAAATAGTGTTTTATTCAATACTCAGTTCATTCTGGAATAAACAGCTTTTTGGATTAGGGATTAGCTTTATCTAACCCCCATCCCCATTTTGTTGTTAAGTCTTAGGTGCTGTCAGTACCGCCAACCTTGTTATTCCAGAACGTTCGATTGAGGCCATTACTTTTGCAACTGTGCCATATTGAACTGCATCATCAGCGTTAAGGTTTAGAGCAATTTCAGGATCAGCTGCTTTACGCGTGAGCAATTCTTTTTCAAATTGATCAAGCGGTATTTCAGTTTTATCCAAGAAAACTTTACCTTTAGCATCAATGCTGATGTAAATGGCTTCTTTTATTTCTGGGGGTGCCGTTTCAGCTGTTTTAGGTAAATTAACGTGTACAGCCTGAGTCAATAAAGGGGCAGTTACAATAAATACAACCAGTAATACCAACATCACATCAACCAATGGTGTAACGTTAATTTCACTCATTACATCATCACCACCATCGTCTTTTACATTGATAGCCATTAGATTTGTGCTCCTTCTGCTTCTAGGTCATTGATATTTGCTTTAGTTACAGATCTTTTGTTTCCATGCTGATTGTTACGTTGTGAAGCACCGTATAGGGGTGATGCACGGTTAATCAAGAATGATGTTTTTAAAGCCAGGTGAACAAAATCTATAGAAAAGTCATCAAGAAAAGCCCAGATCACTTTGTTTCTACGGATAAAGAAGTTGTAAGCAATAACTGCCGGAACGGCAACGGCAATACCTACAGCGGTAGCAACCAATGCTTCACCGATAGGGCCAGCAACAACTTCTAGACTGGCTGAACCGCTTTTACTGATGTTGGTTAATGCACCCATAATCCCCCAAACGGTACCAAATAAACCGACGAAAGGAGAAATACTACCAATAGTTGCTAAGATGGCTAGACCACTTTCCAGAGCACCACGTTCTTTTTGCATTTGTTGTCGTAAACGTCTATCCAGTAACTCTTGACGATCACCCGTATGTTCAAGATCATGGGTCGTTGTACCGCCATCTGCTTCACGTAAGGTAGTAAAGCCTGCTTCTGCAACTCTAGCTGCAGGACCTTTGATTTCTTTTAACTCAGATGCCGTCTGAAAATCTGAAGCACCCCAAAACTTTTTGCTGTAGTTACGGTTATGGAGAGAAATTCTCAGATGTTGGATGCCTTTAATAAGAATCAATGCCCAGGTTACAACTGAAAAGGCAATTAATACGTTTAAAGTGCCATCTACAATAAATGCAGAGGTCAAGTCATGCCCTGCAGGGGCAATATCAGTTGCTGCAGATGCAACAGAATTTACAGTGCCAGCAGCTATGTCAGTACCAGAAACGGGTGCCTGAGTTACTGCCTGTTGAAGTCCATCTGCTGCCGTTACTGCTGCAGTAGTTGTTGTATCGGTCATAATTAATACCTCAATTGTCTAATTTAAAATTAATGGGGACTGTTACCCAGCCATCGATAGGGGTGGTTCCGCGTTTTGCAGGTTCAAAAGTCCATTTACCCACTGTCTTTACAGCTGATTCGTCTAATACTTCGTGGCCGCTAGAAGTTACTACGGTAATGCTGTCTGGGCTGCCGTTTGCAAGAACATGCACTTTCAACAGTACTCTTCCTTCCCAGTTATGCTCAATTGCAATATCTGGAAATTCAGCCTGAGGGTTGTTTTTGTAACCTGCACTTCCTCTGGGTTGTGTTACTTTCTCTACAACAGGCGCTGGAGCAGGTGCTGGTGGCGCTGGAGGTGCGTTGTTTGAAACTGGACCGGGCGTCGGTACTGGTTCGTAAACGGGCACAGGTTTAGGTGGCGTTTTAGGTTTAGGTGGTTTTTTAAGCGCTACCACTTTAGGGGGTGGTGGCGGTGGTTGAATAATCGGTTTTGGTGGCGGTGGTGTTGGCTTCACAAACGAAATCTGAACCTTTGCGGGCGGCTTAGGTTGTTTTACGGCTTCTGGAGCAGGTGGTAAATGTCTAAAGTGATCGACCACAAAAGAATGTACTAACACTGAAAATACGCCAATCAATAAATAGTCTATAACTTTGCTATCGCGATAGTTTGTTCTGTGTTTAAAATCTTTTAATGCTAATCCAGCAGCAGAGCTAGAAAGACGACTTAAGAATGCATCATTATTTGGGTTGATAGCAATTACATTGTCTTTTCTTTTAGCATGTTCGAGTGATTCAGGTTTATCCAAAACCTTCAAAGGACTATTCATGTGATATCTCCCGTTTCATAAAAAAGCACCGGAACAGTTTGTTCAATGTTGGGTGGTTGAGGATTGCTCAACTGCATCCGGCTTTGGTTTGTATTCAGTATTCAGAAGTATATAAAGCAGGGAGTGTGCCACATTTTAAATAAATACCTGAGTTAATCTAAATATTTATCTGTGCGGCTGTAACTAGATGAATTTAAAAAGTTATTATTCTAGTTTAAGCATTTTTATAACGATTTATAGCTATAAATTAGAGAGTGGAGAGTTAATGTGATTTGGGTAGCTGTTTGTTGAGCATCAGATTGAATGGGCTTTTGTTACTTAACTGTTGATCTATCAACAGTTGTGGCTGGTGTTGATGAGGTGAGTCAAAGATACCGGCCCATACCTTAATATATAAGCCGGTGTAGTGAAATTATTTTTGACTAGGCATATTCAGAGGAACAGGCAAGAACTGAGACCATTTGATAGAGCCGCCGGCTTGTTCTTTAGTGGGTAAATCTGATGTGTCCCAACCACCACCCAGCGCTTTAACCAAAAGAACGGCTGCGCTTAAACGTTGACCCTGTAAGTTGACGGCGGTGATATCATTGGTTAACGCTGCCGCTTGATTGACAATGACATTAAGATAACTGACTGTACCAGCTTCGTACTGATTAGTTGTTAACTGTACGGCTTGATGTGCAGCTTCAGTCGCCTTATTTTGAACCTTTATTTCTTCTTCTAAAATACGGAGAGCAGCAAGGTTATCTTCAACTTGCTGAAAACTGGTCAGCACAGCTTGTCGATAACCAGCGACACTGGCATCGTAAGAATCAATTGAGTTTTGCAATACAGCACTGCGAGCACCTCCATCAAACAAAGGAATAGCCATAGCAGCGGGCCCTAAGGCCCAATAGCGTGCGCCTTGAGTAACTACGTTTTGTAACAGGGTGGATTGTTGTCCATCAGAAGCTGCCAGATTTAGGTTTGGAAAATAGGCGGCTTTGGCAACGCCTATTTGTGCGTTAGCTGCAGCGGCAGCGCGTTCAGCGACTGCTATATCAGGTCTTCGTTCTAAAAGCTTAGAGGGAATGCTTACCGGTATGGGTGGAACGGGTGTGTTTAAAGGTCCCACTTCAATAGTTAATTCAGCAGGCGCTTTACCTATTAGCACCGCAATAGCGTGTTCGAGTTGAGCGCGTTGTATGCCCAGATTAATAGCCTGTGCACGTGCAGATTCTAATTGTGTTTCTGCTTGAACAATATCGGATTTGGCTGCAACTCCAGCAGCATAGCGGTTTTTAATGATAGTCAGGTTTTTTTCGTAAGATGCGACAGTTTCGTTAAACAGTTTCATCTGAGTATCGAGTGTTCTCAATTGAAAATAACTTTGAGCCAGTGTTGCCTGGTTGGTTAGCCGTAAAGCATGCAAAGTTGCGGCTCTGGATTGGGCTGTAGCGGTGTTGGATTCGACTTGTCTGCGCAGGCCACCGAATAAATCAGGTGCCCAGGCCGCACTTAATACACCTCCAAAGAGATATTTAACGCCGCTAACGGCAACACTTTGTCCGCTTGCAGCTCGAAACCGATTAGTAGTAGCAGTTGCGTTTGCAGTCGGAAAATAGGCAGCCGTAGCTGATTGCACTAGCGATTGGGACATCTTATATTGAGATTCCGCTTGAGCAATAGACTGATTTGCACTATTGACTTGCTCTTCGAGTTTGTTAAGTTCGGGGTTTTTAAAAATTTCCCACCATTTATCGGGAATAAACTCTTCGGGTGGTTGAGCTTGTTTCCAGCCTTTGACTTCTTTGTAGGTATCAGGAAAACCTGTTGATGGTTTTGTATAATCAGGCCCTACCATGCAACCAGCAAATTGAGTCATTAATAACGAATACGACAGCGTTGGAATAATACGAAAATTCATGAAAATCTCGAAGGCACTAAGCGGGTTGTTTATCCGCTATTTTAGCGGTACGGTTTAAAAAACGGCGATGAAACCAAAGCCGGAAGCGATCTAGATAAATATATACGACGGGTGTTGTATATAACGTCAGCATTTGACTAAAAATCAATCCACCTACGATAGAAATCCCCAGTGGCTGGCGGAGTTCTGCGCCATAGCCACTGCCCATTGCCAGTGGCAAAGCACCAAATAATGCGGCCAAGGTCGTCATCATAATGGGACGAAAGCGAAGTAAACAGGCTTGGAAAATAGCGTCCTTAGGTTCCAGGTTATATTCACGTTCAGCATATAAGGCAAAGTCTATCATCATAATGGCATTCTTTTTAACAATGCCAATTAATAAGATGACACCGATTAAAGCAATAATGCTAAATTCGGTACCAAAGACCATCAGGGCCAAGAGGGCGCCAACGCCTGCTGAAGGTAGGGTTGATAATATGGTTAAAGGATGTACATAGCTTTCATAGAGCATACCTAATACCAGATAAATACTAAGTAAGGCAGCCAGGATTAATAAGGGTTGATTACGCATGGATTCAATAAAGGCTTTTGCTGAGCCCTGAAAACTGCCTTGTACAGAAACAGGAACACCAATATCACGCATGGTTTTTTCAATTAATTCTGTTGCAGTAGATAATGAAACCCCGGGTTGAAGATTAAATGATAGGGTTGCAGCAGCAAATTGACCTTGATGATTAACCGATAAGGGCGTGGTCGTTGCTCCAAAGCTCGCCACCGCCGATAAGGGTACCTGATGCGCAGCCACTTGGGTGCCGTTAGGTAAACGGCTTGCGGGCACATTGATATAGATTTGCTTTAAGGCTTCTGGACTTTGCCAATATTCAGGTGCCAACTCCATAACAACCCGGTATTGATTTAAGGGGTTATAAATAACAGATACCTGACGCTGACCGAACGCATTATTTAGAGTAGCATCAATCATTGCTTGAGAAATACCATACCGGGCTGCCATAGCGCGATCAACAATTAACCCAATTTGCTGACCTTTGTCTTGTTGGCTAGTATTTACGTCACTCAGTTCGGGTAGCTTAGAAAGTGCGGCAATGACTTTTGGCATCCATTCTCTGAGTAAAACCAGATCGTCTGACTGTAATGCATAATCATAGGAACCGAACGAAGGCCGGCCTCCGACTCTTAATTCTTGTGCCGGGAACATATGTAGATCAGCCCCTGGAATTCGTCTGACTTTATCACGTAAACGCCGCATGACTTCTTCTATGGGTTCGCGTTCATTATGCGGCTTAAGCACCACAAATATTCTGGCGCTATTGCTACTCGACCCCCCACCACTAAATCCTGCGACATTGACCACTGCTTTATCTTGAATTAGGATTGAAGAAAATTCAGTCAGTTTCTTTTGTAATGAGATAAAAGACGTGCCTTGGTCCGCTTGAATTTCACCCAGCAGTCTACCGCCATCCTGGGTTGGGAAAAATCCTTTGTCAATTGCGCCATATAAATAAATATTGAGGCCAATTGTCCCCAGTAAAATGAGCATCATAATCCGACTATGACGAATAGCCCAACGCAGTGACACTTCATAATTAGATTGAAGCCAATCAAAGGCCGCTCCAATGCCTTGATAAATGCGCCCATGCTTTGGGCTTTCTTTACCTAGCCAACGAGCACATAGCATTGGCGTTACTGTTAATGAAATTAATAGAGAAACCAATACCGCTGCCGATAGAGTGACTGCAAACTCTCTGAATAAACGTCCAACTACGCCACCCATCAATAAAATCGGCAAGAAGACGGCAATCAGTGATACGCTCATGGCCATGACGGTAAAGCCGACTTCTTTAGCGCCGAGTAATGCAGCTTTAAAAGGAGGAACGCCTTTTTCGATAAGACGATTTGTATTCTCCAGGACCACAATGGCATCATCAACAACAAACCCTGTCGAAATAGTTAAAGCCATTAAGGTAAGATTATTAAGACTGTAATTAAAAAAATACATGACGCCACAAGCGCCTATCAATGAGACGGGAACAGCCACTATTGGCACAAAGGTAGAGCGAAAATCCCGTAAAAATACCAGGACAACCAGAATGACGAGCGCGATTGCGATTAATAAGCTGTGCTCAACTTCAGTGATGGATGAGCGGATGGTCATTGATCGGTCTACTACAACCGATAAGTCAACCGAACTGGGCATGGTCGCGCGTAACTCAGGCAACAAAGCCAGAACCGCGTCAACTGTTTGAATGACGTTAGCGGTGGGTTGTTTTGTTAGAATGAGTAATACAGAAGGCTTACCATTTTTAAGTCCTGTATTGCGAAGGTCTTCAACCGAATCGACGGCTTCACCCAAGTCACCAATGGTCACAGGCGCACCATTCCGATAACTGACGATGAGTGACATATAATCAGCCGCTTTACGGGCTTGATCATTCGCCAAAATTTGCCAACGATAGGGCCCATCTTCCATGACACCTTTTGGGCGATTGACATTCGTTTGATTAATGGTCGCTCTGACATCATCCAAACCAATCCCGTATTTGGTCAGTGCATTGGGGTTAAGTTCTATTCGAACCGCAGGTAAGGCTGCTCCTCCTAGCTGTACCTGGCCCATGCCCGGAATCTGTAAAACCTTTTGAGCCAGATTCGTAGAGGCAATATCATACATTTGACCTCTGGTGAGATGATCAGACGTTAACGCTAATATCAAAATCGGGGAGTCCGCCGGATTAAAGCGCCTGTAAGTCGGACGAGAAGGCATATTTAATGGCAACATTGTGGTTGCAGCATTGATGGCGGCTTGTACATCTCGGCAAGCGCCATTGATATCGCGATCCAGATCAAATTGCAGCGTAACCTGTGTAGAGCCCACTGAGCTACTGGAGGTCATTTCAGTAATGCCTGCGATGCGACCCAAGGCTCTTTCTAGTGGAGTAGCAACCGAGCTGGACATCGTTTCGGCACTGGCGCCGGGTAACTGTGCCTGAACGCTAATGGTCGGGAAATCAACTTGAGGCAAAGAAGACACAGGCAAATTTATAAATGCCAGTGACCCTGCTAAACCAATAGCAATAGTGAGCAATGTGGTTGCTACCGGTCTATTGATAAATAAAGCCGACAAATTCATTATAAGCTCCTATCGTTCTCAATAGCTTCAGGTGGGTTTAGGTTAAGCCAGCCAGATAAGTTTCTAGCCAGGTTATCCATTCCCAAATAAATAACAGGTGTTGTATACAAGGTTAATAATTGACTGAGTAATAAACCGCCGACCATCGTAATCCCTAAGGGATGACGTAACTCTGAGCCCACCCCTGTACCTAGCATTAGGGGTAATGCTCCTAATAAAGCGGCCATTGTTGTCATTAGAATAGGTCTAAAGCGCAATAAGCAAGCCTGGAAAATGGCTTCCCTAGGCGATAATTGTTGTTTGCGTTCTGCTTCAAGAGCAAAGTCGATCATCATAATCGCGTTCTTTTTAACAATACCGATTAATAAGATAATGCCAATAATGCCGATAATGCCTAAATCCCCTCCAGACATCATTAACGCTAATAAAGCACCGACGCCTGCCGAAGGGAGTGTTGATAAAATGGTCAAAGGGTGAATGTAGCTTTCATATAAAACCCCCAGCACAATATAAACAGTGACAATTGCAGCTAAAATTAACCACAAGGTATTATCCAAGGAGGCTTTAAAAGCTAATGCAGCACCTTGATAACTGGTACGTATGCTGATCGGTAAGTCAATCTCTTGCTTGATACGATCAATCGCTTTGACAGCATCGCCTAAAGCAGCACCCAGCGCGAGATTAAACGATAAGGTTGCAACAGGAAATTGATCAAGATGGTTAATAGACAGTGGCGTCAATCGTTCAGAAATTTCTGAGATAGCCGACAAAGGTACCTGAGTGCCATTACTGGAAGGAATACGTAGATCTTTTAATGTTTCAGGTGAGTTTTGTGCAGAAGGATCAACTTCAAGTACGACTCGATATTGATTGGCTTGAGTAAAAATTGTAGATACCAGACGTTGCCCATAAGCACTGTATAAGGTGTTATCAATGGCGGCGGTAGTCACACCCAAACGACTTGCAGTGCTACGGTCAATGTTGACATAGACCTGTTGACCTTGATCTTGAACATCACTGGTTACATCATTAAATTCAGGTTCGTTAGTCAGCCGACTCACCAAGAGTTGAGTCCAGCGATTCAGTTCATCAGAGTCTGGGGTTTCTAAGGTAAATTGATATTGAGTACGACTAACCCTGTTTTCCATGGTCAGATCTTGTACAGGTTGCAAGTAAAGTGTGACACCGTTTAATTGCGCTAATTTGGGTTTTAATCTGGCTATCACTGCGTTTGCATTTTCATTACGCTCAGCGTGGGGTTTAAGGTTAATCAAGAACCGACCGCTATTGGGTGTCGTGTTAATACCATCAACACCAATAAAAGAGGATAGGTTTTCGACGGCAGGGTCCTCAAGAATGATTTTTCCTAACTTTTGCTGATATTCACCCATAGCAGAAAAAGAAACATTTTGGGGAGCTTCAGAAATCCCTTGAATAACGCCTGTGTCCTGGATAGGAAAAAAGCCTTTTGGAATCGTAATGTATAAGGCGACGGTTAACCCAACGGTAGCAAAAAACACCAATAAGGTTAAAGTCTGGCGTTTTAAGACCCACTCCAAACTACGTCCATAGAGTGTTATGAGTTTATCGAACCAGTCAGTAGATTTTTCGCTTTCTCTTGCATGATGCGAAGGATCTAAGTGTAAGAGCTTCGCACACATCATTGGGGTGAGGGTGAGTGATACAAAAGCAGAAATCAAAATGGCGACAGCCAAGGTGATGGCGAATTCTCTAAATAATCGGCCCACAACATCACTCATGAAAAGTAAAGGAATCAATACGGCTATCAATGAAAATGTCAAAGAGATAATGGTAAAGCCGATTTGTTCCGAACCTTTTAAGGCCGCTTTTAAAGGTGATTCTCCTCGCTCGATATAGCGGGATATGTTTTCAATCACCACGATGGCATCGTCAACTACAAAACCTGTAGCAATTGTTAATGCCATCAAGGTTAAGTTATTGATACTAAAGCCCGCCATATACATAACAGCAAAAGTACCTACTAATGAAAGAGGGACCGCAACACCGGGAATAATTGTGGCGCGAGCATTGCGTAAAAACAGAAAGATAACCATAACGACCAGCGCAATAGCGAGTAGTAGCTCGAATTGTACGTCATGAATAGAGGCCCGTATGGTGACAGTGCGGTCTGTTAAAGGGATTACTTCAATGCTTAAGGGTAGGGAAGCTTGTAATTCAGGGAGTAGTTTTTTAATATCATCGACGACTTCAAGGACATTGGCGCCGGGTTGACGCTGTATGTTAACAATGACAGAGGCATTATCGTTAGCCCACGCTGCTAAACGGACATTCTCTGCGCCATCTATAACTTTTGCGACTTCTGATAATCTGACAGGGGCACCGTTACGGTAGGCTACGACCAGTTCTCGGTATTCTGAAGACGAGCGAATTTGATCGTTACTATCAATGATAGCCGAGCGCAGTGGACCATTAAACATACCTTTGGGTTGATTAACATTGGCGGCAGCGACAGCGGTTCTAACGTCTTCAAGGCTAATGCCATAAGCAGCCAGCGCTTTGTGATTAATCTGTATGCGTACTGCGGGTCTTTGGCCTCCACTGATACCCACCAGGCCTACCCCCGGTAATTGGGCGATTTTTTGCGCTAAGCGGGTATCGACTAAATCCTCTACCTTATATAATGGTAGCGATTTAGAGCTAATCGCTAACGTCATAATAGGCGTGTCAGCAGGATTAACTTTACTGTAGATAGGTGCTTGAGGCAAGTCCGTTGGTAAGAAACTGGCAGCGGCATTAATTGCGGCTTGCACTGTTTGTTCTGCAATATCCAGATCCAGGTTTAGATTAAATTGCAAAGTAATGACCGAAGCGCCACCCGAACTGGTTGAGGACATTTGAGTTAAGCCCGGCATTTGTCCGAATTGCCGTTCCAATGGCGCAGTGACAACTGATGTCATAACATCAGGGCTAGCTCCTGGATAAAGCGTGACCACCTGAATCGTTGGATAATCAACCTGAGGTAATGCTGAAACCGGAAGGAGTCGATACGCCAAGACCCCAACTAACAGCATGGCTACCATCAGTAACGAGGTAGCAACAGGTCTTAAAATAAACAGTCGAGATGGATTAAAGCTCGATTGGGATTGTGTTGAGGCTGTCATAATGATTAATGTTTATTCCGTCTACGAAATTTATTTTCAGAGGCCGCAGCCGCTGCAGCTATTGCTTCTGGAGTAGCGGCGACTGCTAACCCATCTTTTTTGGCGACATCAACCTTGCTACCCTCGTGTAATCGGTCAACTCCTTCAACGACGACAGTTTCATTAGGGGCAAGATTATTCTCTATGATGACCTTATCTGCTTCAGTTGCACCGACTTTGACTCTGCGAATCTGAACCGTATTGTCTGCTTTAACTACATAAACAAAGGGGCCTTCTGAATCTTGTTGAATGGCTGCACTGGATACTTGAATCACATTAGGCTGAGTTTCCAAGTGCATTTTGATGTTAACAAACTGATTAGCAAACAAGGTACTTTCAGTATTATCAAATTGCGCTTTGAGCTTGAGTGTACCGGTTGTTGTGTCGATTTGGTTGTCAATGGCCAATAATTTACCTTCGGCTAACTTGTTTTTTCCACTTCTATCATACGCAGTAATAATGACAGGTTCATTAGACCGAAAACGCTTAATAACAGGCTGTACTTTGTCTTCAGGTAAAGTAAAAACCACGCTGATCGGTTGCAGTTGAGTGATAACGACCAGGCCATTCGTATCATTAGCATGTACGATATTGCCTTGGTCGATTTGGCGAAGCCCTACTCGACCTGTAATAGGTGCGGTTAGTCTAGAATAACTGAGTTGAAGCTTGGCATTATTCACCTGAGCTCTATCCATTGTGACCAGGCCTTGATATTGTTTAACTTGGGCTTCTTGGGTCACCGCTTGTTGAGCAGCAATTGAATCCTGTTCGAGCAGCTTTAAGTAACGATTATGATCGAGTTCAGCATTTTTTAACAAGGCTTCGTCTCTCAGTAACTGACCTTCTGCTTGCTGCAATTGTATCTCATAGGGGCGTGGATCAATTTCAGCTAATAGATCCCCTTGCTTAACTAATTGGCCTTCGGTAAACCCGACTTTGACTAATTCACCATCCACTCGCGCTTTAACAGTGACGGTGCGTAAGGCTGTGACTGTTCCTAAGCCGTTTAGATAAATGGGAAAATCTGCTGTATTCGCTGTTTCTATTGAAACGGGAGAAGGAGTATCTTCTTCATCATGACGGTCTCCACGCCGATCTCCTCCGCGCTTGTCTCCTCGTGCGTCGCCACGTGATGCAAACTTATTGTCCGTATTAGAAGACGCAGGTTGCAAGAAATAATAGCTGCCCGCAGCGATTAGTAGCACGCTCAAGGTGCCTAGCAAAAAAATAGGTTTGCGTCGCTTAGAAATTGGGGAAGGGGATTGATTATTTTGACTCATGCGAACACTGTTAATTTAAAGTTTGAGAGCGAATGGCTTGAATGCCAGCCAAAGAAAATAGTACGACATGATCTGCAAAGTCTTGAATGTCGCTTAAGTAATTGGGATGATTATGTGAATGTCGTGCCTTTTGCATGTGTTTTAAACGCAATAGCTGAAAACATTGCCCCATAATACTGGTATGGCAATAATGTATCTGTTTATCACTTGCGCTATGACCAAGACATTCTTTTAACAGATCGAGCATTTGTAAGCGTTGAGGATTGATTTCCTTTTCTAAAATATCCGAAAGCAGTCGAGTAGGTTGAGCCATTTCTTTATTAATAATTGCAAATGAATAAGATTTATCGTCAGCGACCCGGTTTATTATCGAGCGAATGCGGATTGCCAAGCGCTGTTCTGCGGTGGCATCCGCAGCTAAGACACCTTCGGGCGGATAAAGTTTTAGCTCCTGGTTAAAAGCAAAGCGCCAGGACTCAAGGTACAGAGTTTCTTTGTCACGAAAATGATAGTTCACTGAAGCGATATTAGTTTCCGCCTGCTCGCAAATTTCGGCAATAGTGGTCTCTTGAAAACCCTTTTCAGCAAAAATGCGACTTGCCGTAATTAATAAACGGTTGCGGGTTTTTTCAGACTTGGTTTTAAGATCGGTCATGTGCTCAAGTTAAATACCTACAGATACAAGTTAGATGTTTGAAATACAGAATTCAAATGCGTATTTTAAAATAAGCAAAAATTGTGCCATAAATGCTGTTGGTGAGTTTTAGCGTGCTGGAACGAATAGGATATACTTGGGTTGTTTAATGAGCAGCAGCAATTGCGTAAGCGCTGTTGATTAATCAACAGGAGTGAATATTTACTTACATTATTAAGAGAACCCCTTTATGTTTATGATCAAAAAATCTAGTATTTTGATGGCGCTGACGATAAGTCTCATACTTTATGCTTATTCACATGCTTCAGTGGCTGAATTTACTGCCACTGAAGCATGTGAAGCAACGCCTTCAATTCATAAGCAGGGTAATCCAGGTGACATCAAACTAGTGGTAGGAGAAAGTTATCCTTTACTCCAGGGTAACAAGCCGGATAACCCAGAGTGGTATCTGTTACGAATTGAATCGGCCAATCCAACTAATCGTTGGGTAAAGGTTGATTGTGGCAATGTGAATAACTCGGATGCCGAAAAAAAGCCGGAAGGGAATGAGGCCTGTGGCCTTTCTAATCAGGCCGATAGCTATGTGTTTGCCGTCAGTTGGCAGCCAGCTTTTTGTGAGAGCAAACCAGATAAAGCTGAATGTGCTACCCATGATCCAACAGTCTATCAGGCCAGCCATTTTACTTTGCATGGTTTATGGCCCAATAAAGTGAGTTGTGGAATCGGTTACGGTTATTGTGGTGAAGTTAAAGACAAGCCTGCAAATTTCTGCGATTATCCTCAAGTCAACTTGAGTGCCACTGTTCGTAATCAGTTAAGTGTAGTGATGCCCAGCGTGAGTGCTGGTTCCTGCTTAGAGCGTCATGAATGGTACAAACATGGCGCCTGTCAAACCGCTGCTCCCGATCAATACTTCGAAAAAGCAACTAACTTAGTGCATCAATTTAATGATAGCGGTATCAGTGAGTTCATGAAAAATCATATTAATCGGCAGGTTAGTCTGGAGGAGTTCCGTGTAGTTCTAGATTCTAGTTTGGGTATTGGTGGCAGCAGTCATGCCAAGCTCGGTTGCAAGCAGGGTTTATTAGTCGATATTTATATTAATTTGCCAGCCGATATTAAGTCTGATGCTAACCTGAAGGAATTAGTCTCTAAAGCGCCGCAAGCACCCGCTGATAAGAGTTGCCAAAATGGTTTTCGGATAGATCCCATTGGGCAGGGTGTGTTTAATTAATTGAGGCGCTACCGACTTTACAAATATTATAAATACCACCATGAATAAAGATCATTTAACAACCCTGATTCGATGAGCTAATGTTTACAGCAGATCTTTTTCTCATGGAGCTAGTTATGAATACCCTCACTAAATTCACTGCCATTTTTTTGATCCTTGCATTTCAAGTTGCTGCGGCTAACGAATCAAAATTCGACATCATAGCCCATCTCGATAAAGGGCCGGGCAATGTAACCGTGCTGGATAATGGACGCATCATAATGAGTATGCATCAGTTTTATTTTCCGAAATACGCGGTGATGGAGTATAAAAATAAAACACTGGTCCCGTTTCCTAATAAAGAATTGACGGATGCAGATTCACTATCAAAGCTAAAGCTGGATTCCGTGCTGGGTATTCGGTCTGATGCTAATGGCATAGTGTGGATGCTGGATAATGGCATGCGTAGTGGTGTCACCTCCAAGCTAGTGGGTTGGAATACAAAACTCAACAAGCTTCACCAGGTCATCTATTTACCGGCGCCGGTAACACCCAAGGATACTTTTGTTAACGATTTTGCGGTTGATATCCGTCGCAACCATATCTTTATCAGCGATCCGGCGGGTGGAGCCAATGCCGCATTGATTGTTATCAATCTGAATACAGGAACGGCAAGAC
>CAIOMN010000276.1 GCA_903859415.1 uncultured Methylococcaceae bacterium | reverse complement strand
ATACTTTCTTTAAATCACCCACGCCTATGGCTAAGGTTTGCATCT
Organism: uncultured Methylococcaceae bacterium; assembly: GCA_903859415.1. Taxonomy (GTDB): domain Bacteria; phylum Pseudomonadota; class Gammaproteobacteria; order Methylococcales; family Methylomonadaceae; genus Methylobacter_C. The sequence continues at coordinate 4,911 of CAIOMN010000276.1, read as the reverse complement.
CTCCCAGTCCTTTATGCACTTGTTCTAAACGATCACTGACTTGTTTAAAGGATTCACCCAAACGCTTTTCTAAGGTGCTTTGCAACTTTTCATCCACGGTTTTTCGCATCTCGGATAATTGCTGAGTATTGTCTTCTCGAATGGCTTTGAGTTGTTTTTCTATCGTATCTCTGATGTCAATGATGTTGCTAGAGAATCGGGCTTCAAAAGACTTTAAGCCCTCCGCCAATTCTTGCCGATTTGATTTAGCATCGGTCTTGATAGTTTCTTCAAAGCCGTTTAGTTGTCTAGCTTGGGCACTGTTGTTCTCACTGATACGATTTAACACGGTATCCTGAAAACTTTTAAAAGCGTCCTGCATTTCTTTTCTGTTATCAAAACTGACTTCTCTGAGTTCTTTACGGACGTCGGAAAAGCCTTGTTTTAGACTATTCTCATGCTGATGATGTAAGCGGATTAGCTCTTCTGTACTTGTGTCTAGGTTAGCTTTAAGTAAGGTATTGACCCGGATTAAAATCAGGATAGTGATAATGAGTAACCCGAATAGGATTAACCCAGTTATGCCTAAGATGATTACTAGCGATTCAGTCATTTGTGGTTTCCAGGGTTGGTTGCATTTAAATCTCCCAATCGACAAGCTTTAAGCCATTAACACGATTGAACTCACGTGTATTGTGGGTCACTAATGTTAAGTCATTGGCTATGGCAATGGCAGCTATTTGCAAATCATAGGGTCCAATAGGTTGTCCCTGGCGTTGGAGATCGGCGCGAATTTTCCCGAAGATAAGTGCCGCATCATCGTTAAAAGGTAATGTTGGAAATAAGTCTATGAACTGTCTCTGCGTTGCTAATGTATCTAAAGGATTATTACTTTTCATTGCACCAAAAAACAGTTCTGCCTTAACAATTGCACAAATAACTAATTGTGTCGGTGATTTTGAATGAATTGCTTCTTGTATACAAGGCAAACGACCTTGTAAATATCGGATACAGACATTTGTATCTAACAAATATTTCACTCTAAAGACTCCCGTTCTTCATATTCACCTTGGGATTCTCTTTCAGCCAAGTCGGGGATAGAACCAAAGGTTCGTTCAAAAAAACCAATCGGCCAACCATTAGCATCGGTTTCTTTAGTTTCACTATTAGTAGAATCATCCAAAGCTCTAATAATCACCTCTACTCGTTGGTGCTGAAGCTCTTCAGGAATATTAATATGAATAATACTAGGTGTATTTTGATAAATTTGGCGAATTGCTTGCATTTGTTTGCCTCTTATTATGAAGGAAATTCAATTTCAGTACTTAATATTATCAACTACTCATTAACTTAATAACATCAATCGTTCGGGTGTATTCTTTATCCTTAATTGGATCTTTTTTGTTCGTGGTAGGCCGCCACTCTTTTAATTCCTGCATCCTTGCTTGAATATCTTCAAGTACCAATTGCTTATCACTGCCTTCCCATTGCCCTGCTTTTACGGCATCAATTAAGACTAGATAATCCTTTTTATTAGGATCTTTTTTAGCTTTAAGTAATTCAGCGATATCCTGTAAATATTGCGGCAATTGAGCTAATCTTGCTGCTTCTTCTTGAAGCTTAAGCTCCGCTTCAGCAGCCGCTTTTTCTGTCTTTAGAGAGTCATCAAGCTCTTTTTGTCTTGCCGCCAATAACTTTTCTTGACGCTCTTTATCCGCTTCTTTTAGCGAATCTTGCTTAGTTAACTGAGTTTGCATCCAAGTAGTTAACTTATCATGACTACTTTCTAACCAGTTTTGCAATTTCGTATTAACTTCTGTAGGATTAATCTCTACCAAGACCCAGCCAAAAGGTAACATTTCGCGATTGCTGCTACTATCATCGGCGGCTAACCACCAAGTTTTAGGTTGACTTGCCCAAGCCGCTGGCTGCCCCCTACCCTGCATAATTCTTATATTACGTATGCCATTAAGCGTTAAGGCTTCTGCGCCGCTATGTCTTCCAAGACGTAATAAAAACGCATCTCCCAAGACTAAACGTTTCGATAGATCATTGTCTATCAAGTCTTTTAATTGTTCCAACCAAACCGTATTTAAATAACCACGATCTTTGATTTCATAATATTCTTGCCAGAAAAGTTTCACATAAAACTCGTTACAGGCTTTAGCAATCTCTTTAATTGACCAATGAAAATCTTGTTTAGGTAACTTGGGATTGCCGGGGTTAATAGATCGGGTATTTAATAACGTTACCGCTCCCGTAAAACTCTGGTAATGCTGCGGCGTCACACATTCAAGCAATTGATATAAATTCTTAGCCTCCGCTTGGGATTTTACTAACTGACCGTCTTTAACAACAGGTTTTCGTTTACGATTGACCGCAAACTTAATCTGGCAAGCCGGCTTATTCTGACTCCCTTGCCAACTAGCATCGCCTATTGAAACCAGCCGAAAGGGATCAGTATGAAACTTACCGTCTAGTAAACGTTGCTGAAGAGCTTGATTTCTTTCATTGCGATCGTTTAGGCGCTTGCCGTCATTAATCCCGTCCAATAACGCAGTACGAATAGCCCCTTTAATACTACTACCCGGTAACAACGGTCTACCGTCCACTGGATTATAAAAGGTACGCTCAATTTCTAATTTATTAATAACTCGTTTACCATGACTTTCATGCTGTGCGGTTTTACCAATGCGTTTTTCGTATAGTTCATTAATACCATGAGCTGTGGGCACGGGTGAGTTAGCATAAGCAATCAAAGACTCTTTATGTTTATGAAAAAAAGCCTGTACCTTAGTCAGCATCAGATCATCAGGTCTGCCATTAACAATAGTTAATAATTCCTTCTTTTCTTTATCCCCCAAACCTTTTAACGCGGCCTGACTATCAAAACTATATAACGCGCCCCCATCTTCATCAATAACATAATTACCCGGCTCGTAACTCTCATCAGTCCCTATATGTACGGGTGAAAGTGGCGTGTATCTTAGCGTGTAGTGATCTAAAAAATGTGTCATGAGTTTACACTCTCATTAAAATTGATGGCCAACACCGGTGCATAACCTTGATGAATAGTTGCTGCAAGCGTTTTTGATAACTCACCCTGCCCACCCACGCCTTGACCAATAAACCCAGACTGCGGTAGTAAGGTTTTAAACACCGCCCCTGTTTGAGCTAATAACAAAGGATTCTTAAACGGCTTACCTTCTTGATGCACAGCAATATCACCGTGCCGTCCAAAGCGGGTAAAAAGTTGATAATAACTGTGCTGACTTTCAAAGCCTAAACCTTGAGGCGCACAAGGTGCCAAAGTTAAACAGGCATTTGCTGAAGCTTGTGCAGGTAATGTGTATTCCTGAAAAGCATCAATACTAAACTTACCCAAGCCGATACTGGCATCTTTACCAAAACCAAAAGCGCCCATATCATCAAGACATTGCTGACAGTCTTCTACACTTAAGCGATTGGTGTCTAACAGTACATAAATTGACCAACGTACACCGGGCACAAACCATTCCTGCTCAACACTATAAGGTGCAAAGCCACCCTCACCGGTCGTATTGGTTTGGCGATTAATGGTGTTATGAGCGTGTGGATGTTTCTCACTTAATTGTGTGGCGTGTTTGCTGTCTGTTACATTTACCAATGCTTTTGCGGTAACCGCTAGTTTCAACCACTGACTAATCGGTTGTTGAAAAGCATCTGCTGGTAACCACGTGCGTTTTTTAATGGCTTTACGATCTTGGTCCTCGGGTAACTCATAAAAGCAACTTGGTAACTTAGGTAAAGGATAGTAACCTTCAGGAAAGGCATCCGATACCACGGCAAACGGTTGTTTATTGGTATAACCCGCTAAACATTCAGTTAAAACGTCTTCACCCAAGCGATTACGAATAGCCCAACACAATTGACCAAATAAGGTATCACCCTTAAGAGGTGTAGCAAAGGCTGATTGCAGGGTTAAAGTGAGTTTATAGGTTTGCATTTAAAGCTCCCAATCAACAAGTTTTAATCCCTTAACGCGACTAAATTCACGCGTGTTGTGGGTGACTAATGTTAAGTCATTTGCAATGGCAATAGCGGCAATTTGCAAATCATAGGGTCCAATAGGTAATCCTTGACGCTGTAGATCAGCACGGATTTGACCGAACAGCTTCGCAGCATGGCCGTCAAAAACCAACGATTGAAACTTACCGAATAATTTATCCAGCAGGACAAGGTTCTGGTCTTGTCGCGAACTTTTGTAGGCACCGTAATACAGTTCGGCTTTAACAATGTCGCAAAACCAAATTGTTTGCGGTCTTTGTTGATGTAATCGCTCCTTGACCAAAGATGGGGTTGGATTGAGGTGACGTACCCATACATTGGTATCCAATAACCACATTATTCAAGCTCCAAACGTTGTTCGTATTCGCCTTGAGGTTCACGTTCCAAAGGCTCACCTACCCATGCTCCAACTGTCTCTTCAAAAAAACCTAGCGGCCAGCCGTTGGCATCAAGTTCTTGCTTGGAAGTCTCTTCCAGCGGCCTGACAATCACTTCTACTGGGTGATGTTGCAGTGCTTCGGGAATATCAATATGAATAACACTAGGCGTATCTTGGTAAATCTGGCGTATAGCTTGCATTAGATTGCCTCTTGGATTTTAACTTGATCAAGTTTGGCTTGAAAGTCTTCCCCATCTAACTTTAAATCCCTAAAGACTATTTTTCCATAACCGCGTGAACCAGAACCACCCAAACCGGTAAGTTCCAAAAGTTTAAGACCCACTAAAATAGTTTCTGTCAAATCTTCATGATCGTGTACACGAATAGTCAGATTAAAATCAAATTTAGCGGTTGCCGGTACGCGCTCTGTATTACGCGGATGCTCCGCTGTGCCTTTGATTCGGTCAATGGTGTTTTCCATTTTAACTTCGGTCAGTAATAGATTT
>CAIOMN010000275.1 GCA_903859415.1 uncultured Methylococcaceae bacterium | reverse complement strand
GTTGAAGGAGGATATTACAGGGCGATTGTTTTTGATTATTTAAGTAACCCGAAGTCTAATACCGCTGATTTGAGTGTGAGGTATTGATAAACACTCTAGACTCTTATAACTTTTGGCTTAATAATTTTATGCCCAGGCTTAAAAACATTGCTATTTTATATAATAATGCTCAGGGTGTTCTTTAACCATGCTAAGCTTTGTTCAGAATAAATGTCGAAAAATAAGTTAAAACTTGGCACTGTATCAAAAATACCCTTTTTATGATTTAAGAGCGTAACATTTAGATAATGATAATCAGGAGTTTAATATGCGAATCGGGCTACCTAAAGAAATTAAAGACAACGAAAATCGTGTTGGTTTAACTCCAGGAGCGGTTAAAGCCTTAACCAAGCGCGGGCACCAGGTGTTTGTTCAAACTGGGGCAGGCGTTGGGAGTGCATTGTCTGATGATGAATATGTTGCTGCAGGAGCCGTGATTGTCCTTACCGCAGAAGAAGCGTGGGCAGCACAAATGGTGGTTAAGGTAAAGGAACCCATTGCTTCAGAGTATCACTATTTACGTTCAGATTTGATATTGTTTACCTATTTACATTTAGCATCTGATAAACCCCTGACAGATGCTTTATTAGCCAGTGGTGCAACAGGTATTGCTTATGAAACTGTGCAAACAGAATCAAGGCAGTTGCCTTTATTAACACCCATGAGTGAGGTAGCTGGGCGCATGGCAACCCAAGTGGGTGCTACCTATTTACAGAAATCACATGGTGGTCGGGGTGTGTTAATGGGAGGGGTCCCCGGTGTGGCGCCGGCTAATGTGGTTATTTTAGGCGCCGGCATTGTGGGTACAAATGCAGCGCGTGTGGCTGTCGGGTTAGGTGCACAAGTTACCGTGCTGGATATAAGTCATGATCGATTAAAGTATCTGGATGATATTTATCGTGGACAATTACAAACCCGAATCAGCGATGAATATAATATTGAAGATGTCATTTACGAAGCTGATTTAGTGATTGGAGCGGTTTTAATTCCTGGAGGGCGAGCACCTTGGCTGGTTACAAGAAGCATGTTGCCGACAATGCGAAATGGCTCAGTCATTGTGGATGTCGCCGTTGATCAAGGGGGGTGCGTAGAGACGACCCGAGCAACGACACATAGCCATCCGACGTATGAAATTGATGGCGTCGTCCATTATTGCGTCGCAAATATGCCAGGTGCTGTGCCACGTACCAGTACATTTGCATTGAATAATCAAACGGCTGTTTATACTTTGCAGTTAGCCAATGAAGGATTGGACGCAGTGCGTAAAAATAAGGCATTGCAACATGGGCTCAATACTTATAGGGGCTTGATAACTTATCCTGCTGTAGCTGAGGCCTTCGGTTTAGAATCGACATCGGCTCTTAAAGCACTGCTTGGCCCTAGCACACCTTTATCGGTTCCTAATGGAAAGACTTATGTTTGATAGAAATGACAATAGTTGTGTATTAAAATCCAGAGTGATGTCTTCAACTGTTCTAAATTTTGCCTTTTTTGTTTCCTTTAGTTTGGTTAATTTATCAGGATGTTCAGGTACTAATTTTATTCAAAGCTCTTCTTCTGTGCCCTTGGCGGAAGTGATTAGCGAGGTAAAGGATTCTCGCCAGGTAGTTGAAAAAAAGCCGCTTAAATTGCCAACATCAGTTGGTATCGTTTTTGTTCATGGCACAGGATATCAACATCTCCCTGATACTGCGCTCCATATGGCTGCAGATAAACTAAAGGAGCAGCTTCTCGCCAATCCCAAGTTTGTTAGGTCCGTTTTTGTTGTTGCCAATGATGATATAAAAACTAAGGTATCCCTTCTTGATCGTATTAAAACCCTGTATGGTGTTGAGGTTATCGTTTTAGTTTCTTACCAGCAAGATCAAAGGACTTTGCAATCTGGAATGGGACGGCTTGCTGACCTTACAGTTTTTGGTTCCTTCTTAATTCCAGCAGTTGAGATTAAGACAGAGACAATTATCGATGGAAAAGTGATTCATATTGCAGATAATTCATTGATATTCAAGGCTAGTGGTGCTGATGGGCGTAGCGAAAGCTCTACGAGTTATAGTTTAGACGGTGTTGTAATAGAGGAATCAATAAAAGGTTTGCTTGCGGCTACAACCAACTTCGGTAACTCTCTTTCGCAGACAATTTCAAGATATCAAACGTATGATCCTTCGCATGCTGTTTCTGCGTCGCCTGATCGTAAATAAGGATTAATCCCACTAAACATAATGTAGTTATGATTAGTGGGTACAGGTCCTAAATACTATAGCGTCTAACCATTTCACTCAATGGAACTGCTTTAATTTTACTAGCGTGTCCAGCCGCACCAAATGCCTCATAACGTGCCTGACAAAGCGCTTGCATCGCGTCTCTAGCGGCTTTATATATCTTGCGAGCGTCTAATTCTGAGGTATTTTCTGGTTGGGCTACAAAACGACGAATAGCACCAGTAGAAGCCATGCGCAAGTCAGTATCTATATTGACTTTACGGACACCGTATTTAATTCCCTCAATAATTTCATCAACCGGAACGCCATATGTTTGAGGAATATCGCCCCCATATTCATTGATTGTTTTTAGCCAATCTTGCGGTACAGAGCTTGACCCATGCATGACAAAGTGAGTATTAGGTAAGCGCTGTTGTAAAGTCTTCAAGCGGCTAATTACTAAAACGTCTCCGGTAGGAGGTTGACTAAATTTATAGGCACCGTGGCTGGTTCCAATGGCTACAGCTAAAGCATCTATTTGTGTTTGTCTAACAAATTCAGCAGCTTCATCAGGGTCAGTTAGTAACTGACTGTGATCTTGGGTCTCTGATGAAGTTTCTAATGAGCCTAAACAGCCAATTTCACCTTCAACAGATACGCCGCAAGCATGTGCCATCTTGACTACTGTGCGTGTAACTTCCACGTTATATTCAAAAGAGGCGGGCGTTTTCATATCTTCCAGCAAAGATCCGTCCATCATTACCGAGCTGAAGCCGGATTGGATCGCTTGAGCACAGATATCAGGTGAGGGTCCATGATCACGATGCATAACGACTGGAATATGAGGATACTGTTCAACAGCTGCAAGAATCAAATGCCGCAAAAATATTTCGCCAGCATATCTGTTCGCGCCAGCGGAGCCTTGCAAAATGACAGGGCTATCACACGCATCAGCTGCCTGCATAATGGCCTGTACTTGCTCCATATTACTAATATTGAATGCGGGAATAGCAAAGGTATGTTCCGCTGCATAATCTAAAAGTTGTCGTAATGAAACTAAAGCCATGATTAACCCCTCCCCCTATTTTACGTTTAACACCATCACTAACTCATCAGCACAAAAATAGAGTCTTGAAGTTAGCAATCATAAAGTTCAACTGTATATGACGGATTTATAGACAGTCTTTTAAAATCGTCGTGACCAGCCCAACTGAAAAGATAGTTGATACATATTCAGGTCAATAGTTTGACCTGGACTCAAAGGATTTGGTCCATTGACCGTCTTGCTTGGAGAATACATGAATGTAAAGTTCAAATCATCTTTATTAGTTAATGAGTGAGTAAAGCCCGTAGTCAAATGCCACTCTTGTACGCCCGGAGCCAAAATATTTAATAGTACTTGTGAACTAGGAATTGGTTGCGCACCATAGCTAAAACCGCCCCGCCATGTCCACCTTTCGTTTTGTTTCCATTGGGTGCCAAGCTTAAAGACAGTCATGTCTTTCCAGCCAAAGCCAGCCCCATTACTGCTGCCAAGTTGTGCCATCTGCAAATTGGGTAGCAATGTGTTCCCGACCGAATTGATGCTGCTATAACGGATATATTCAACATCGAAAGCCGTGGTAATGCTTTTATTAATGTCCCAGGCAAGTCCTCCGTTAACATTTTCCGGGATATCAAAACCTCCCTTTCCTGCAAAGAGCCCCGAATAATCGCTAAATGGCGTCATGTAAACACGGCTTTTATAAGACACACCCAAATGAAGACCAGGGATTAATTCCACTAAGCCTCCAACACGGACGCCCCCACCGTATGAAAAATCACGACCTTGATTGGAGAGATTCTGAGGCTCGCTGGAAAAAGGTGCGAAAGCACCTAGCCCATAACCTTTAAAAGCCTGAACCGCAAAAATTGGAGCGATACCTAAGGAAAAACGATCATTATAAAACCGTTTGGCATAACTGGGGCTAATAAAAACTTGCGCTAGATCAATACCGGTACTGCCCCCACAAAAAGTCCCCGACCGTCCTGGAGGGCAGGTATTACTGGAGAAGTCAGGGTAATCGGTGTCCATGCCTCCGTTACCGAAAACAGTAAGTCCGATGGACTGGCTATTATCGATCATATGATTCCAGCCAAAGGTAGGAATAGGAAAAACGCTGTTACCGCTTTTAACAGTTCCAGGATTTAGCGGAAAAGCACCCGGTGCTAGTGTAGGAGCGCCATGAACCGAGTATTCACGGACAGGATTGAATATTTCCAATTCAAGGTCGAGGCGATCCCCGACAAAGGCCATGCCTGCAGGATTGATTGCTGCAGACATGGCATCTTGAGGTAAGGCGCTTGTTGCTCCAGCCATGGCCTTGCTTCGAGCGCCATAGCCGTGAGCAAAATAACCGTTAGTGGCTTCAGACACCATTGGGAACAACAAGATAATCATTGCTAAAGCACTGGGAAATAAATCGCACAGCCATATATTCAAACTTTTAGAGGTTGATCTTGATGAATTTAGATTAGGTAGAGGTTTGTTAATTAAAAGCTTAACTAAATAGGCGATTTTATGGAACAGCATCAATTTGTTTCTCCAGCTTACTTTAAACAGGAAAAACAGTTTAGATCTATGAATTATTAAAATAAAATGACATTATCAGATGATTTTATCTAATTATGGAATATTGGATAGCATTTAGCTCCAATATTCTTCGATATATTTCGGTATTTGAAGGAAAACTATTATCTCATTAAAATTCTTATGTATTGTGATGGAAACAATTTAATTGCTCATTAGACTTAAATTTGTTTTACATTAATAGCAAGAGTGTTTTTTCTTTCATAATTAAAATTATAGCGATCCAAGGTGAGTGATGAAAAAAGTATTGTTTGTTAGTAGTGAAGTCTATCCCCTGATTAAAACCGGAGGGCTTGCCGATGTGTGTGGCAGTTTGCCTCCCGCCTTACTGGAATTGGGTACTGATGTGCGCCTGATTATGCCTAACTATCAAGCGATAAAAACAACGGAGGAGATTTATTTTAAAAGCACTGTTCAAGTGAATAGAATGGATGTCAATATCTTGGAGACACGGCTGCCGGGCACTCAAATTGTAGTTTGGTTGGTAGATTATCCGATGTTTTTTGATTTTCCGGGTAATCCATATGTCGATGAAAAGGGTGATCCATGGCTTAATAGTGCAGAGCGTTTTGCGCTGTTGTGTCGGGTCGCTGTTGAAGTGTCTATGAATCGGGGATATTTAGATTGGGAGCCTGATATTGTGCATTGCAACGATTGGCAAACGGGGTTAGTTCCTGCTTTGTTATCATTAGAAACTCATCGCCCTGCTACCGTATTTACCATTCATAATATGGCTTATCAAGGCTTATTTCCTAAAGAAACTTGTGGTCTGCTGAATATACCGAGAGAGCTTTGGCATTTAGATGGTCTTGAGTTTAATGGCTTTTTTTCATTCATTAAAGGCGGGTTAGCTTATGCAGACCGTATCACTACGGTAAGCCCCACTTATGCCGAAGAAATTCAAACTGCTGAATTTGGCTATGGCTTTGAAGGTTTGCTAAGTCATCGCAAAGAAGATTTGATAGGTATTATCAATGGGATAGATGTAGAGCATTGGAATCCTAAAGCCGATATTCATATCGCTGCGCCTTATGATGCCTTATCGTTGGCAAAAAAGCAGTTAAGCAAGTCTGCTTTACAAGCGAAGGTGGCTTTGCCGGTTGATAATAAGGTGCCTGTTTTTACATTGATTAGTCGTTTAGTCGAACAGAAAGGGATAGACTTGATTCTAGACTGTTTGCCTGAGATGCTAACATTGCCGTTGCAATTTATATTATTGGGTAGTGGCGACAAAGTATTTGAGCAAAAGTTGAATGATTTTGCAAAACAAAACCCAGAAAAAATGGCGGTTACTTTGGGGTATGATGAAGTAATGGCTCATCAAATGGAAGCGGGGGCTGATGTATTTTTAATGCCCTCACGGTTCGAGCCTTGCGGTTTAAACCAGTTATACAGTCAACGCTATGGCACTGTTCCCATCGTTAGAAAAACCGGCGGTTTAGCGGATACTGTATGTGATGCGTTACCAGAAACATTCACCAATAAGACAGCGACAGGATTCGTTTTTGATGACGCAACAGCAGGTGCTTTAATGGAAGTTATTAAGCGATCAGTGCTTGTTTATGGTTTTTCTGAGTTATGGTCTCAATTACAGCTTAACGGGATGCAGAAGGATTATTCCTGGCTTAGAAGCGCTAAAGAATATCAGGCTCTCTATGAGCAGCTATAACCTGCAAAATGGTGCTAAATAACAGTGCTTAAGAGAGCTCAAGCCGAGGAAAATATTCGGGGTGAATGTGATATTTTTTTCGAAAAAAGTTTTAAATGAAATGTTCTTTACAATCAATAATATAATATAAATATTTGGTGTTTTTTTATATAGTTTTATTGGCGGGCTAATGTTTTTTTTATTTATAGTTTTGACACGAGACACTATCTCGTGATAAAAATTACACCATTGTTGAAAGTTAATTCGACAATCAATTCATAAAATATTATTTTTGGATTGCTCTCTTGAGGAGAGAGAATAATAAATATTAATAACTATAGAGGATTTTAAAATGGCTGAAGAACAAGAAAAAGACAATACATGGGTAATCGTTGGCGTTTCTATCGCTGCAATCGTTCTTTTGGTTGTCTTGTTGAAGAAAGATGAAACTAAACATCTTGAAAGTGGTGCAGTTGCTCAACTTCAAACAGAAACATTCTCTAAAATAGAGAAAAGACACACATCTAATAACAGCACTGCGTCTCAAATCGCTGGCAAATAAGTTATTAACCTCCCTCGGTTTTATCCTCGGGGGAGGATTTCTTAGCCATCTAAGTTTTTCAATCGATATTTTAGAGATTAATAATATATTTATTAGTTTCTAGCTAGTAGCTTTTAAGTATATTGTCCAAATCTTAAACCAGATGAACCTAGCGCTTAAGTAAACACTAGATTCATGGTAATCTTAAATGGTTTAAGGATTAGCGACTTTAATTAGCCATCCTGTTTTGTCACTACAGCCTAATACCGCCTTAGCGCTCACATCTATTCGAGCAAAGTTTCCATTTAAGGATGCAGGTAGTTTAGCTGTTATTTTGTGAAAAGTACTTGTGCTTTGCACTTTAAATTCCAGTGGTTGTTTTTTTACGGTCAGTTGGATTGTGGTTGGATCCGCCCAAGCAGAAACTTTTATAATAAATTCGGATTCAGGAGGCGTTTCAATATTGCTTGGGGCAATGTATTCACTTAAATTAAAATCGGTGAAGCGGGGCTTTTTACAGTTTTTTTCTAGTTCTTCTGGGCTGTAAGCGGCTGCTGTTCCTTGGTACAAAATAATTGCTAGCAACAGAGCAGTTTTGAACATTTTTATTGTTTTCATATTAATTCCTCAGTTAATAAGTGGTTGCATCTTTCTAGATTAACCAACCGGCATACTCGGTCACTTTAGTTTTTTTTGTAATAAAATTCAACTATTTTGGTTATAGATGGAAATTAACGTGGATTGACCTATCAGCTTTTTCATATCCTTCACAAAAATCGGTGATGTCTAGTACAATATCTAATGTTTAAATTTAGAAGAGACCATAACATTGAGCGCAGAAAACCAAGAAAGCTTAAATTATAAAAGTGCTGGCGTTGATATTGCGGCAGGCAATGAATTAGTTGAGCGTATTAAACCCATTGCGGCCAGAACGCGTACTGCTGGCGTTATGGCAGGGCTAGGCGGTTTCGGTTCAATGTTTGAATTGCCGTTGGATCGTTATCAGAATCCGATTTTGGTATCTGGAACTGATGGAGTTGGTACAAAGCTCAAGTTGGCTATTGATTTAGGTATTCATGATACCGTGGGGATTGATTTAGTCGCCATGTGTGTCAACGATATTATCGTACAGGGTGCAGAACCCTTATTCTTTCTGGATTATTTTGCCACCGGTAAACTGGATGTCGATACGGCGGCTTCGGTCATTAAAGGCATTGGACAAGGTTGTGAGTTGGCGGGTGCAGCATTGGTCGGTGGTGAAACAGCCGAGATGCCTGGGATGTATGCCGATGGAGAATATGATCTGGCAGGCTTTTGTGTCGGTATCGTAGAAAAAAGCAAAGTATTGGATGGTTCTCAAGTCAAGGTCGGGGATAAGCTGATTGGTATCGCTTCCTCAGGCCCTCATTCAAATGGTTATTCATTAATTAGAAAGGTGATTGCCCATAGCGGCTCATCACTCAGTGATGCGTTTGGCGATAAAACCTTGGGTACTGCATTGTTGGAGCCGACTCGAATTTATGTTAAATCCTTATTAAGCCTATTAGCTAAAGTGCCAGTACACGCCTTGGCTCATATTACCGGTGGTGGTTTAACTGAAAACTTACCCCGTGTGTTGCCTAATGACACACAGGCGAATATTGATCTCTCATCATGGACGTTTCCAGAGATTTTCTTATGGTTACAAGAACAGGGTAATGTTGCGTTAGCAGACATGTTAACAACCTTTAATTGTGGTATAGGTATGATCGTTTGTGTGGCGCCAGAAGATGAGAAAGCAACTCTTGACGCGTTGCTGGCATCCGGTGAAACAGCTTTTGTGATTGGCGAATTAGTTGAGTCAACAGGAAAGCCTGAAGTTCATTATATTTGATTAAATACTAGGCCAAAGCAAGGATAGCCTAGCGCCGTGAATTCTTTGGCTCAAGGTTCTTTTACGTTTTTTAAGTTTATCAATCCTCCCATTGCAATGGAAAAATTACCGACTACGCTGTATCGGACGGAACAAGTTAGAGAGTTTGATCGATGTGCGATACAAGACTTAAGTATCCCAGGCATTGATTTAATGAGTCGTGCTGGCCAAGCAGTTTTTCAATGCTTAAGAATGCAATGGCCACAGGCTCAGTCCATCGTTGTTTTTTGTGGGTCAGGAAATAATGCGGGCGATGGTTATATTATTGCTCAGTTAGCCCTTGAAGCAGGATTGAGCGTCATTGTTTATAGCTTGGCAAATCTTGAAAAAATAACAGGGGATGCGTTGATAGCCTATCAGCGCTATAGAAAGGCAAAAGGTGTTGTTATCCCTTTTCAGGGTGAGCCTCTTAATGACATTGATGTCATTGTTGATGCATTGCTTGGTTCGGGGCTTGATCGTCCTGTAACGGGGCTTTATGAGCAGGCAATAGCTATTATCAATCAAGCGTCAGCGCGAGTGATTGCCGTGGATAATCCCTCAGGATTGAATACCAACACAGGTTCGGTAATGGGTTGTGCCGTTAAAGCGGATACAACAGTTACTTTTATTGCTTTGAAACAGGGCTTGTTTACAGGGCAAGCAGCAGATTATTGTGGTGAGATTGTTTACGACTCACTGGGTGTGCCAGAAGTTATTTTTCAGGGGGTGTTGCCGACAGCAGTACGTGTGATTAAATCGTCTTTTTTACGTCGAGAGCGTTGTAGTCATAAAGGACATTTTGGACATGTGTTGATTATTGGTGGGGATTTGGGTTATTCGGGAGCAGCGAGATTAGCGGGTGAAGCGGCTTTGCGAGTAGGTGCTGGATTAGTGAGTATAGCAACTCGCTTAGAGCATGCTGGTTTAATGAATATCAATAGGCCAGAATTAATGTGTCATGGCGTTACTCGCGCTGAACAATTGGCCGAGTTGCTAGATAAAGCAAGTGTCGTTGTTATTGGGCCTGGTTTAGGGCAAAGTTCTTGGGCAAAGGACTTGTTTTCGCAAACCCTAGCAGCCAGAAAACCGTTGATTGTTGATGCCGATGGTTTAAATTTGTTAGCTCAATTTCCGAGAACTAACCCTGATTGGATTTTAACGCCTCATCCCGGTGAGGCAGCTCGTTTACTAAAAGTGTCTACGCCAACTATTCAAGAGGATAGATTTGCCGCTGTGTTAGAGCTTCAAGCGAAGTACCAAGGCGTTGTTGTTCTTAAAGGAGCCGGAACCTTGATTTGTTCAGAAGAAGAATGTGCAGTTTCAGTATCAGGCAATCCCGGTATGGCCTCAGGAGGAATGGGGGATGTGTTGTCAGGTGTTATCGGTGGTTTAGTGGCGCAAGGCTTATCTTTAAAGGAGGCAGCTAAACAAGGTGCTTATGGTCATGGTCGAGCCGCAGATTTAGCGGCAGAGCAACAGGGAGAAAGAGGTTTGTTAGCCAGTGATTTAATGCCATATCTTCGGCAATGGGTAAATTAATGCAGATGTACTTGCAAAGCACAGAAGCGACTGAACAGTTTGGAGCACAATTATTTAATTCGCAGATGTCCAAAGGTGTGATTTTTTTACAGGGTGACTTAGGTGTCGGCAAAACCACCTTGGTTAGAGGTTTTCTTCGTGCGGCAGGTTATAGTGGCGTGGTAAAAAGCCCAACTTATACGTTAGTTGAAGAGTATGATATTGGTGAACGGAAAATTTTTCATTTTGACTTATATAGATTAGTCGATCCAGAGGAATTAGAATGGGTCGGTATTAGAGATTATTTTGATCAAGAGGCTATCTGCTTTATTGAGTGGCCTGATAAAGGTCAAGGTTTTTTGCCTGAGCCTGATAAGGTGATTTCCTTGGAAGTAAGAGGGGATGGTCGCTTAGTCACCTTTTTATAAAATCAAAAACAGTTTGTTATAATTTAAGTCAAATAGTCGTGTTAAGGTATTGTTATGGGAAGATACGGGAAAATTTTGTTTTTCTTGGGATTGCAGTTAGTGTCTACCCTGTGTGTGGCGCAACAAATAAGCGTAAAATCGTTAGAATTAATTACGACCGAAAAACAAAACCGGATGGTTTTTGATGTGTCAGCATCGCCTAAGCACCGTGTTTTTGTAATGAATGATCCTTCGCGTTTGGTTATTGATATTGAAAATGCCCAGTTAAAGGGGACATTGAATCCACCACCCAGAGAGCATCCTTTATTTGCCGGTATTCGCACCGGAATAAAAGGTAAAACGGATCTAAGAGTTGTTGTTGATTTAAAAGTGCCTGTGACAGCCAAAGAGTTTTCTTTAAAGTCTGATAATAGCAACGAGCATCGATTGGTAGTGGATCTTGATTCACGCGACAGTGTGCAATCCGGGCCTGCTCCTAGCGTTGTGATTGCTCCGGTCATTAAACCGAGCCCAACTGAAACTAAAGTCGCTGTTAACAAAGATAATGGCAAGGGTCATAATGAGCCTGTTATTATTGCCATTGATCCTGGGCATGGTGGTAATGATTCAGGTGCTAAAGGTATTCGCGGCACTGAAGAGAAGGTCATTACTTTTCAAATCGCTAAAAAGCTTGAGGCATTCATTAACGCACATGCGGGTATGAAAGCAGTCATGGTGCGTACTGACGATTATTATGTGGGCCTAAGAGAGCGAATGAAAATTGCTCGCGCAGCGAATGCCGCGTTATTTGTCTCAATCCATGCGGATGCTTTTCAGGATACGTTGATTAAAGGCGCTTCTGTCTACACGCTATCGACGACTGGAGCTTCAAGTGAAGCAGCACGCTGGTTGGCTGATAGCGAAAATGCGTCTGACATGGTCGGGGTCAGTCTTCATGATAAAGAGGATGATTTGGCATCAACCTTGTTTGATTTAACGCAAAATGATACCCGTGAAGCCAGTGTTAATGTGGCCAATCATGTATTAAAAAGTTTTATGAATGTTTCACCCTTGCATAAAGATACTGTGCAAAAGGCCGGTTTTATGGTGTTAAAATCACCGGACATTCCTTCTATATTAGTCGAAACAGCTTTTATTTCTAATCCCTCAGAAGAGCAAAACTTATTAAGTGAGCAATTTCAAACAAAAATAGCTAAAGCAATTTTTAAAGGCTTGGTTAATTATTTTAGTCAATCCTCCTCAAGTGAAAATAGCATTGCCGTATTAGAGCCTTTAATTAGAGGGTAGAACGAATTGATAAGGCTGAAAAGCACTTGTTTTATTACAGAAATTGATGGTATCTGTGGTAGCATTGCAATTACCCAAGTTTTTCTTCGGGTACAGTGAGACTAATTAAAATATAACAGAAGAGGACACGACTATGAAAACTAAAATAATAATAGCGACTGGTTTGTTTGCTTTGACCTTATTGGCAGGTTGTGAAAAAGCCAGTGAAGAAGCTAAAGCCCCAGAAGCGGCGCCAGCCGCTACAGCAGCGCCTGAAGCAGCACCCGCTGCGGCACCTGCTGCGGCACCCGCAGCACCCGCACCAGCAGCTCCAGCAACTAATTAAGAAAGGATTTGCCAGCGCCCAATCCCTTGATTGGGCGTTATAGTCGTCAAGACTAAGTCATTTATATCTTCATAATATTTTAGTGCGCACATTAATATTTATAAATCATATTTCAGAAGGACACTCGCATTTAGTCTAACTGTTGTTTAAATGCGAAATTGTTATGAGGCTATTTCATTAAAAATCAACGTGAAAGCGGTGTGGTTTTCTTATTATTTGTAAATGAGCAACTTTTTTGCTTGTTTTGTTGTTTTGTAATAATGCTGTAATAGTGCTTGGTTATTCTTGCCTCAGTTTTTTTGATAACTACCGAGAGCAAATAATGAAATTCTCTAAATTGACTTTGGCTATTGCTGCCACACTGGGTGCAAGCGTATCGTACAACGCAGTTGCATTAGATCTTTATGTCGACACAAAAACCAAGCAACTTTTTGCTGAGCCCGGTCATGGTCGTGTTCTTTTGGGTGCTTTTGAGAAAGTGGGTGGGCCATCATCAGCTCCAGGAGCTTCTCATTCAGCAGCTCCAGCGGCAACAGCAGCTGAAGTAGCTGCCATTAAGCAGGATCTGGAATTAAAAACAAACGAAATTAAAGCGTTAGAAGAGCATGCGGCTGAAGAATCAAAGCCTTCTTCGGTTCATGTTAAGTTAGATGATGGTATTCACTTTGCAACGAAAGACGGTAACTTTACGGCAGGTATTAACGGTCGTTTGCAAGTGGACTCTCAGTCAAATGTTAATCAGCAATTGCCTGTTGATTATTTAAACACGAATGCTTTAGGTGCCCCTGTCAATCAATTAGGCGTACCATCAGAATTGAACAATGGCGCGACGTTGCGTCGTGCTCGTTTGGGTGTCGAAGGTACTTTCTTCAAAAATACAGATTATAAATTTGAGTACGATTTTACTCGTGGTAATGGTTTAAATGCCGGTGGTATTACCGATGCCTTTATACGTTATAATTTTTCAACGCCTTTCTCAGTTAAAGTGGGTGCTTTCAAAGAGCCATTCAGTTTAGAAGAAGCAACGAGTAACCGTTACCTTACATTTATTGAACGTAACATGGCGGTTAATACCTTCGTTGATAACTTAAATACTTACAAAGTGGGTATTGGTGCTAACTATTCAGCTGATCGTTGGTTAGTGGGTTCATCCTTCCAAACTGAGGGTGTAGGTGGATATAGCAATGCCTATGGTAATAATGCTCTTACAGGAAGTACAGGAAGTGCGATTGGAGCCAATGGTGGTGTGAACCGTAACGGTGGTGGTGGTGATACTAGCTGGGAAGCTAACACCCGTTTAGCAGGTACACCCTGGTTTGAAAGTAAAACTAAATTCTTACATGTCGGTGCGTCTGGTTCTTATATAAATATTAATAATAATTATACCGGTAATATGGCATACAGTAACGGTGGCGTTATTTTTGCTAATGGTATTGGTAATAACGTGGATCGTACGGGCATATTAAGTACAGGTAATTTGACGGCAGGTAATAAGGGCGCCAAAAATAGCTTCCAAGCCGATCATCTTACACGATTTGGTGCAGAGTCGTCTTTAGTGTATGGTCCTTTCTCAGCTCAAGGTGAATATATTCAAACTGATGTTTCAGGTCATGGTTATGCCAGTAATGAAACTCTAAATGGTTATTATGGTTATGCGACTTACTTCTTAACGGGTGAGTCACGTAATTATTCTGCTAAAACAGGATCTTGGGGCCGTATTAAACCGAACAGAAACTTTGATATGAAAGGTGGATGGGGTGCATGGGAAATTGCAACTGGCTATGATTACCTTAATTTGAATGATCATGTGATCCAAGGTGGACGTGCTTCTACTGTAAAAGGTGGCATTAACTGGTATCCAAACTCTCATGTTCGCGTTATGGCAAACTACATCCATGCATTGGATATTAGTTCTATAAATGCGCAATCTGTAACGGGTACACTTAATGCAACATCAAGAGCTTTTAACAAAGCGGATCTTGATATGATCGAAACTCGCGTTCAACTTGATTGGTAAGCTTTTTGATTGTTTTTTAGTCCTCTGCACATAGCTATCGAGTTAATTTGCTCGATAGCTAAAGCAATTGAAGGCAATGCTGAGCGGCACTTTCACAAGTGCCGTTTTTTTTTGCCTGAAACTCGATCACCGCTATTTCACAAGCAAGCATTCGATAGATGGGATGCGGATCAAGCAAAAGGGAACTATTTTGATACAATTAAAAGTGACTAATATAATTCTCAGCCCTATAATGGCTAAAGTTAGATTTTCACTTATCTTAGATTAGCTGCTATAAAGAAAGCCTGGTTCCTTGAGCAAAAGGCCAATATCACATCCGTTTATGAGTTAATAGCATGATCATTAAGAATAACAATCCATTAGGCTTGCAAGAAATACAAGAAAAGTTGCAGCAGTATTTCCAGACGCATTGGAAGCTGTTTCTAATAGAAGGGATCTTTTTAATTGTTTTAGGGCTGATAGCCATTTTGGTTCCGCATTTTTTTACGGTGGCCATTGTGGTTTCCCTGGGGTGGATACTTTTGTTGGGTGGTGTGATGTTAGTCACTCGGGCGTTGATGTTTTTTGATATGCCGGGTTTTGGTTTATGGTTGTTTATGGGCGTTTTGCAAGCAGGGATCGGTTATTTGTTTTTATCGCAACCCCTAGATGGTATCTTGACATTAACACTGTTGATGACCCTGTTTTTTGCCTTAGAAGGGTTGGCTAAAATAGCTTTCGCCTTAATGATGCGGCCTTTAACTCATTGGGGTTATGTGTTGTTTAGTGGCATTACTGCCTTGTTTTTGGCGATAGTCGTATGGGCTGGATGGCCTGGCACGGCAGAGTGGGTATTAGGCTTAATATTCGGTATTAATCTATTTTTTGGTGGATGGTCTTTGGTTAATATCAGTTTGCACCATAAAGTTGATTGATAAACCCGAATTAAAAAGGCATTACACACCGACATAATGCGATAGCACTTTAAACGAATGTGATAAGCCTTCTGGACGAATGTGATAGCACTTTGAGCCATTGCGATAAGACATCCAGTTAATGTGTATTCACATTGACCTTATGTGCATGCACATTGACACAAAAACAATACACATCTTGATGAATGTGTATTCACTTTGCATAAAATGCATTACACATCATTAAAATGTGAATAGCCTTTCAAAGCAATGTGATATCACAGCTTAAGCAATGTGACTTCGCATTTCTAAGACCTGTGGTCACAAAACCAGTTAATCTATGCTAGATTTAAGCACCTTCCCGTCGCTTCGGGATATATTTATCCTTTATTTTTGTTAGGCTTTATAATCCATCACCTTAAACCAGTATAAAGCCTCACAGGGAATAAATAATGAGAAATATCCGCAGTGCCTGTAAGCTACAGCCCAACGCACTTGACATTAATGTGGGGGATCAAATAGAACAACTTGACCAAATCATTAATGACACGGAGGGTCAGGCTTATTTCAATAAAACGTTTATAACTGACGGCATGAAAACCCTTTTAACCAAGGGGATCGCACGCTTAGCCGGCAAATCTAACGACTCTGTTTTTCATTTAAAACAAGCCATGGGCGGGGGTAAGACGCATTTAATGGTGGGCTTTGGCTTACTGGCCAAAGATCAAACCCTGCGTTCTGAGTTAATCGGTACGCTGCCTTATCAAGCGAGTTTTGGCTCTGCCAAAATTGCCGCCTTTAATGGCAGAAACAATCCAGCCACTTACTTTTGGGGTGAAATAGCGAGGCAACTGGGTAAAGAAAGCTTATTTAAAGAATACTGGGAGGCAGGCGCCAAAGCACCCGACGAAAGCGCCTGGGTTAAACTCTTTGAAGGAGAAGCCCCCATCCTTATTCTGCTTGATGAAATGCCCCCTTATTTTCATTATTACAGTACGCAAGTGCTAGGTAATGGCACTATCGCGGATGTTATCACCCGCGCATTCTCAAATATGCTCACCGCCGCACAGAAAAAAAAGAATGTGTGTATCGTGGTTTCAGACCTGGAAGCCGCTTATGATACCGGTGGAAAACTGATCCAAAAAGCCCTTGATGATTCAACTCAGGAACTGGGTAGAGCCGAAGTGGGCATTACGCCGGTTAACCTTGAATCCAATGAAATTTATGAAATCCTAAGAAAGCGTTTGTTTCTCTCCTTACCTGACCCGAATGAAGTGGCAGACATTGCCAGCGTCTATGCCAATCGCTTAAGCGAAGCCGCCAAAGCTAAAACCATAGAACGTAGCGCCGAATCACTGGCCTCTGAAATTGAAGCCACTTATCCGTTTCATCCCAGTTTTAAAAGCATTACCGCACTGTTTAAAGACAATGAGAAATTTAAACAAACCCGTGGCCTCATGGAATTGGTGTCCCGATTATTAAAATCAGTGTGGGAAAGTGACGAAGATATCTATTTAATAGGGGCTCAACATTTTGACCTGTCAATTGATGATGTGCGTGAGAAATTGGCTGATATTTCAGAAATGCGGGATGTTATTGCCCGCGATTTATGGGATTCCTCCGATAGCGCTCATGCACAGGTCATTGACTTAGATAAAGGCAACAATTACGCAAAACAGGTCGGTACTTTATTATTAACCGCCAGTCTATCAACGGCAGTTAATTCAGTGAAAGGCTTATCAGAAAGTGAAATGCTGCAATGCTTGATTGACCCGGTTCGGCAAGCCAGTGATTTTCGTGCTGCCTTTACAGACTTACATAAAGCCGCCTGGTATCTGCATCAAACACCCGAAGGCCGCAGTTATTTTGATCGCCAAGAGAACTTAACCAAAAAGCTTCAGGGTTATGCTGACAAAGCCCCCCAGAATAAAGTAGATGAGTTGATTCGTCATCGCTTGGATGAGATGTATAAACCCACCACGAGAGAAGCCTATGAGCGCGTGTTACCCTTACCTGAAATGGATGAGGCAGAGGCAGCGTTAAAAAGTTCACGTGTGTTATTAATCATTAGTCCTGATGGTAAAGCACCTCCAGAAGTCGTTAAACGCTTTTTTGAAGGCTTAACCAATAAAAACAATATCCTGGTGCTGACCGGCGAAAAGTCTACGATGGCCAGTCTTGATAAAGCCGCCCGCCATGTTTATGCCGTCACCAAAACAGATACCGAAATAAACGCCTCACATCCTCAACGTAAAGAACTGGACGAGAAAAAAGCCCAATACGCGCAAGATTTTCACACCACTGTATTAGCGGTATTCGATAAACTGATGTTCCCGGGCACTATTCAAGGAGAGGACGGTTTACGCTCTAAAGCATTGGACAGCACTTATCCCTCGAATGAGTCCTATAACGGTGAACGACAGGTTATTAAAACCTTAACCGCAGACCCGATTAAGCTGTACACACAGATTCCTGAAAACTTTGATTCGTTAAGAGCACGCGCTGAACAATTATTATTTGGTACGCAAGATGAAGCCAGAAAAACGGATTTACTGGATAAGATGAAGCAAAAAACGCAAATGCCCTGGCTACCCTCAAAAGGCTTTGATCAGTTAGCACAGGAAGCCTTTCAGCGCGGTATTTGGGAAGATTTAGGTAACGGGTATCTCACTAAAAAACCCAAACCCAAACAAACCGATGTGTTAGTCATCGCAGATAATGAACCCGATGACAACGGCAAAGTACGTTTAAAAATTGAAGCCGTTAATGCGGGCAATAGTCCAAAAATACATTATCAGGAAGACGGCGAAGTCACCCAACACTCTCCCGTGCTAACCGATAATGTATTAGTCACAAATGCATTAAAAGTTCAGTTGATAGCTATTGACCCCACCGATAAAAATCAGACCGGCAATCCCAAGACGTGGACAAATACCTTGGTGATTAGAAACCGTTTTAACGAAATATCCAGGCAAGTCGAACTGTTTGTCGCCCCTAAAGGGTCTATCCGTTATACCCTTGATGGCTCAGAACCCAGAAATGGCCTTTCGTACACAGGGCCCATCACTATTGGCGATCAAGCCGCTAAAATTAGCGTGTTTGCAGAATGTGAAGACTTAGAAGCCAAACGACATTTTAGCTTTGCAGAGTCGGGTTCTACAGAAGTGCTGATGATCAAAGAGAAACCGGCACAACTGTATTGCCCTACGTCTAAAACCCTGGATAATGCCGCTAAAACGTATGAGGGGATAAAATTTGCTAAAGACAAAAATATCACCTTTGAACAAGTGACCCTGATTATTGGTTCGGCACCCAAAGTGATTCATTTATCACTGGGTGAAATGAAGATTGAGGCTGATTTTATAGAAAAAACCTTATTACATTTACAAAGCCTGGTTCCACCTGAAGCCCCCGTCATTATGAAGTTTAAAAAAGCTAATGCATTGACAGGTTATGATTTGGAACAATTTGCTAAAACGCTGAGCATCGAATTGCATAATGATGAGGTCATTCAGGCATGACACACACCACCGACTTTGGAGCCCCCTCTGAATTTGGCACGCATTGTTTTTATGTCGAGATATCGGCCTCACCGCGTGAAGCCGTGCGAGTCTTTGAGGATTATGGCTTTGATGGTGATGAAAGTCGCAGGGAAACCACCGAATGCCGCAGCATTCTGGCGCGAGAACTTTGGACAAAGATTAGAGATGATGCCCGTCGGGATTTTAATGAGCGTCTTAAAGCCAAGAAACAAAGTACCGGGACATGGCGTACAGGCACCGTTAAACTTGATCGTTTCTTAGGAAGAGAACTCTGTGTTTTAGCTTGGGCCGCAGAACATGCCAGCCCCGCTGAATGTGCCATCATTTGTCAAAAATGGTTAGCCTTACGCCCGGAAGAACGCTGGTGGTTTTATGCCAAGACCGCCGCCGAAGCCCGATTAGCAGATCAAACCCAACGCGGTTGGCGTAAAGCGCTTTATTGTGCGCTATCGGATGGTGAAGGCATCCCCCTGGGACAAAAAGTAAAACCCAAAAACAAGAAGCAAAAGGAAGATGAGATAATCTTTATGGATATTTTTGACTTTGTAGAGAACTAATGCTTAAGTGAACCGATCATGCAAGCCTATTACAAAATAGAAACCGACATTCCTGTCGATCATCAACTACATATTCAGTTGCCCGAAAATATTCCCGCTGGGCGGGCAAAAATTGCGGTTATTTACGAATTAACGCAAATAAAAAATGATGCCG
Organism: uncultured Methylococcaceae bacterium; assembly: GCA_903859415.1. Classification (GTDB taxonomy): domain Bacteria; phylum Pseudomonadota; class Gammaproteobacteria; order Methylococcales; family Methylomonadaceae; genus Methylobacter_C. The sequence continues at coordinate 2,418 of CAIOMN010000275.1, read as the reverse complement.
GTGTCGCTTTAAAAGCGTTTCTGAATAAATACCAGGCCGAAGATATTGATATCGATACAAGTATTTTTGAAGAAAGTAGAAAAACAGATGCCGATAGAGATTTTAGCTTATGAGCTTGGTTTATGATCGATAATTTAGTTGGAGATCACCTCAAGCCCTTTTCTGTCAACAATCGATAATAATTTAAGGGTTGCGCCCATTGGTCGGGCTTTGCCCTGTTCCCATTTTTTTACCGCACGATCTGATACATTTAAATAAGCAGCAAAAACACTCTGGCTTAAACCGAGTTTGTGTCTAAGGCTGGCAATTTGGTTAGCCGTATAATCAGGGACTGGGGGTAAAGAATGGACATCAAACTGTCTTAATGTTGTTTTGTCAATCGCACCCACAGAATAGAGATCTTTTGCCATTTCGCCGAGAGTAGTTTGAATGCTAGTCATTTGAAATCTCAATTAAATTCTTGCTGTTAATTAATGAGTTGGTTTGCACATCCGTTAAATTAAGAAAGGCTTCTGCCATAATCTTAAAGCCTTCAAGTTCATTTTTTGTAATGTTTTCTTTTTCGCCTTTGGCGAAGCCGTGGGCAAAAATAACAGTATCGCCCTGTTTCATTAAAAGTATGGTTCTGTATGAACTGCGTTTGCCTTGCCCTAATCTACTGATACGTTTCTTATAAACATTGCCACCTAAACTGGCATCACATAGTCCATTTTCTATTTCACGAATAGCCATTCTCAGGTCATTATCGCTTATACCTTGTTTTGTAGCCCATTTTTCAAATAGACGATATTTAAAAACTTTCATAAAGACTCAGATTATGCTTTTGAAGTATTATACCCTGCTATACACCGATTAAAATAGTCCATTCGCTTTTGATTGTACTGTAGAAAAAACATTAATGAGAATAATACCCCATGCTTAAACCCTTTGAGTGGCAAGATAAACCAGCGTTAATTGAACATTTGTTTCCTGTTCAAAAATTAACTGTAGAAAGCTTTAAAGAACAAGAGGCTCGTCAAAGTAAAACACTTACTCCTCTGGGTAGTTATCGGATGGTGAAAATATATCACTGGGGCAAAAAGTAAAACCCAAAAACAAGAAGCAAAAGGAAGAGGAGATAATCTTTATGGATATTTTTGACTTTGAAGAGAACTAGTGGTTAAGTGAACCGACATCAACAGAGGTTAAGGCGCTATGAAAACAATAACAGAGGACTTAGAGCTTGATGATGAAGCACTTTCAGCATTAAAAGCACTGTGCAAAGAAACACGTATGACACCTTCTAAAACAATACAAGCCGCCATTACAGCTTACCGTCGAATGAGTGCCAATGAAAAATATTTGGGCAAAGGCGAGCTAGATTTAGTCGAAGATTTGGGAATGTGTGACGGAAGCGTGTCATTTACTGAGTAAAGACAGCCGACAAATTTTGTTGAAATGGATCCGAGCATTTGGGGTGAATATTCATGCAAGCCAAGAACACGAATTATCAGACATGGCGGCTTACATGGCAAAGTATAGTAATGTCTCAAATGGTCACGGTGCCGATTTTGCAGACGTAGCTTTGGTATTCTTGGCTGCCCGATTGAAAACAACGCATATATTTACAATTGATAGAGCGGATTTTAATACCTATCGTACAAGGTCAGGAAAACCTTTTAACCGTTTGTGGGTAAACAATTAATCATTAACAGCAGAGAGAATGAACCATGCAAGCCTATTATGAAATAGAAACCGAGGAAGGGCGGGACTAGTTTACGATCTAGCTTATTTGGAATTAGTTTTACGTTATCATGTTGAGAACACTAAAAAGAGAATCAGCTCATGCAAATCGCAATCAATCTTCCCAATGAGTTTGTGGCTTTACAGCCTGTAAATGAAATTGAGCATGACATACGCCTTAGCTATGCGCTATGGTTATTTAAAAATGCAAAAGTCACTTTATCAAAAGCGGCAGAATTAGCTGCAATGGATATTTATGCTTTTATGGCAGAATGCAAAAAAAATGAAGTGCCTGTTATCAACATAACAAAAGCTGAATTGCTTGAAGAATTAGCGGGCATGAATGCCCTATGATTTTAGTTGCAGACTGTTCTGCTTTAATTGCTTTGTCGATTTGCAATTCCTTGGAGCTGTTTATTTGGAAGCCACGCAACCCAATAAAAAACACGCCCATGAACTTAAGCTTTACCTGGAAGGTAAAGTTCGTAAGGTGGATATGCAGCATTATGTTTTTTTAGATGGTTTTGCTGATGCCGGTGAAACAGAGGCAATGCTCTTAGGGATACCGCAGACATTAAAATCCCGTTATAATGGTGGATATTGCGAATATAACCCAGACCAACAGAGATTAAAGAAGTGATAGCCCCGTCAATCCCATTTACAGAAGAGCTTTCCGAATTGATCACCCGCTTGGTG
>CAIOMN010000274.1 GCA_903859415.1 uncultured Methylococcaceae bacterium | reverse complement strand
GAGAAAGTGTTACAACGTCGTAGACGCAGACAGTCTGCGACGCGTGAACTTGAAAACATCATCAATAATCTTAATGAGTTAACGATTGGCTCGCCCGTAGTACACCAAGAGCATGGGGTGGGTCGTTATTTGGGGTTGCAGACTTTACAGATTGGGGGCATCAGCTCTGAGTTTTTGACCCTAGAATACGCCAATCACGATAAGTTGTATGTGCCGGTTTCTACTCTGCATGTGATTGGTCGTTATACGGGGATGAGTCCTGAAAATGCGCCCCTGCATAAGTTAGGCGGGGATCAGTGGACAAAGCTGAAGCAAAAAGCCATTGCCCGTATTCATGATGTAGCCGCTGAATTATTGGAGATTCATGCCAAAAGAGCGGTTAAACAGGGTCACGCTTTTATTATTGATCAAAGCGATTATCAAGCCTTTGCCGATGCGTTCCCGTTTGAAGAAACGCCTGATCAACAATCTGCGATTGATGCTATTTTAGAGGACATGGCGAGTCCTCAACCGATGGATCGGATTATCTGTGGGGATGTCGGGTTTGGTAAAACAGAAGTCTCCATGCGTGCGGCTTTTATTGCGGTACAAAGCGGCAAGCAAGTGGCAGTATTGGTGCCGACCACTTTATTAGCCCAGCAGCATTATCAAAACTTCAGAGATCGTTTTGCCGATTGGCCGGTGCGCGTTGAAGTGATGTCACGGTTTGTGACGCCTAAACAGCTAAAGCAGGTTGCCGGAGAATTGGAAGAAGGTAAAGTGGATATCGTCATTGGCACTCATACTTTATTCTCTAAAGAGCTAAAGTTTAAAGAATTGGGCTTGGTGGTCATTGATGAAGAGCACCGCTTTGGGGTGCGCCAAAAAGAACACTTTAAAAAGCTGCGCAGTGAGTTAGATTTTTTGACCATGACCGCAACCCCCATCCCAAGAACCTTAAATATGGCTATGTCGGGGTTAAGGGATATTTCTATTATCGCCAGTCCCCCGCCTAACCGTCATGCGATTAAAACCTTTATTACCGAATGGGTGGACGCACAGGTTAAAGAAGCCTGTTTACGCGAGATTAAACGCGGTGGTCAGGTGTTTTTTCTGCATAATGAAGTTAAAACCATGGAGAAAATGGCAATGCAATTAGCTGAGCTGATTCCTGAGGCGCGTATTGAAATTGCCCATGGTCAATTACCAGAGCGTGAATTAGAGCGCATTATGCTGGACTTTTATCATCAGCGTTTTAATGTGCTGTTGTGCTCTACGATTATTGAAAGTGGGATCGATATCCCCAGTGCTAACACGATTATTATTGATCGGGCTGATAAATTGGGTCTGGCCCAGTTGCATCAGTTACGGGGTCGGGTAGGGCGTTCTCATCACCGAGCTTATGCCTATTTTATTGTGCCGCCAAAATCAGTCATGACCAAAGATGCCATGAAGCGTTTGGAAGCGGTGGAAGCGTCCGGTGATTTGGGCGCTGGTTTTATGCTGTCCTCACATGATTTAGAGATTCGGGGGGCGGGTGAGTTGTTGGGTGATGATCAAAGTGGTCAGATTCAGGAAATTGGTTTTACCTTGTACACCGAATTATTGGAGCGGGCGGTTGCTGCGTTAAAGTCGGGTAAGCAACCTGAGCTGGATACGCCGATGGACAGAGGGGCAGAAGTGGATCTCCAGGCGGCGGCATTAATTCCAGAAGATTATTTGCCAGATATTCATGGTCGATTAGTGTTGTATAAGCGTATCTCTAGTGCGCTTAATCAAGCCGATTTACGTGAGTTACAAATAGAAATGATTGATCGTTTTGGTTTGCTCCCAGAGCCTGTTAAAACTTTATTTAGTGTGACTGAGTTAAAGCAGTCGGCAGAAAAGCTGGGTATTAAAAAAATAGAAGCGAATGTGGGGGGCGGGCGTATTATCTTTACCAAAGAGCCTCATATTAATACAGAGCAGTTAATCAGACTGATACAAACACAGGCTCAATGTTATAAGCTGGATGGCGTAGATAAGTTAAAGTTTACTAAGCCGTTTGAAAATACTGAGCAAAAGATCGTGTTTATTAATGAGTTATTGGAGACGTTAAGTCTGTAAGTTTACAGGTTCTTCTTCTTGAGGCAGCCAGCTTATCTGTTGATTGACGTAATGTTTTCTCACGAATAACTAACCAGCCGATGAGGCGCAAGCCAAAAAAGGCGAAGACCAAAGAATATCCAGAAAAAGACCAGATAGTGTGTGCCCAAGTCAGGGGATGATAAGCATAAATGGATTAATTTACAATGAGGGAAAAAATATTGCAGGTGATAAGCTACAAAGCCCGACGATCACCTAAAAACAAAACAGCAATAAATGAAAATGACACCGTAAATAGTCCGGCTAACCCTACCGGCCCACAGGATAGTTTCATTTAGTCATTGATTTTTCGGCGTATTAATATTTTCGGTACTGTCTTTTTTCATCGCTTCATAGGTTTTATTGAGCTGAAAAGGTTGTCTTTAACTAAAACTTTTTCTATCGAAGGACAATAGTCGAGGTGTCGATTGAGTTATGCAAGGTATTTAATCTGTTGGCACCTGTTTTGATCAGCTATCATGCGCTATTTTAACAGACTGTGAAGTATAGACGTTGCTAGTGGGCCTATTTAATGCCTCAGTGTAGGTATTATCTTCCACAACTACACTATTTTGTACCTGAACGGTGATTGTAAGTGTGGTATGGCATAAGGAAGGCCAGGATTGACTACTTTTGACAATCCTAAAGAGGTGCGGAGAGTGCCAATGAAGGTGCAGGCTGAGCTAGCAAAGTGCGAAAGATGGGTAGCGGTTTGTGATTATAGGCCAGTGTAGACTAAGGCGCTTCTGCTAGCGCGACGTAGTGAGCCAGTAGTTTGGTTATCTGGCTAAAGGTCTGATAGATTATGCTCAACCATGACTGTATTCCTGTGAGTGTGGCATTGCGGTCAACTTGGCGAGCGCTTTTTCGCACCAAGCGGCTGGTTAAATATGCTAATCACAGCTTTTATCTCGGTAGCATAACGAGTATCTTAGCAGGAAGTGAGTTTTATATCAGTTTACGGCTGATTGGGTCCCTCTCTATCCAGAAAAGCGCAGGATAAGTTAATGATATTAAAGCGCTGAATAAGACTGGCTCGGGTAGTGAACTGGTTGGGTTACCTTTGCATGCGGTGTTTTAATCCAATCCAGTGCGGGTGTTGCCAAGTGTTTAGATGCGCTTATATAATCTTGTGCGGCGCATTAAAATCAGCGCAATTCATGAGCTGGTGGGCGAGAAAAGTATAGGTGCTCAAGGTGCTGAGCAAGCTTGATGCCCAACTTTACTGATTTTACAAGCTTATTCTTTCAATACATTTGATAAAGAAACTAAAGCTGGGGTCTTTTGGGGCTACCAGATCAATATTTTTACGTTTTAGGAACACCTTGCTGTATTTTTCATACTGTTGTTTAGTTTTCTGAAAGTCCTTTTCATTTAAAATACGTTCAAGTGCTCCGCCACACCCTACAATTTTTGGGCTTTTTAAAGGCTTATTATTGTAATGGGCATATAACCAGCACTCTAAAGAATGAACACAAATGGCAAATATTACTTTGTCTTTATTTTTTTCATAAAACCCTTCTTCACCTGAATTGATTCTTGAGATTAACTCATTGATGGTGCTATCTATTATTTTCTCAATGGTAAGTTCTATTCCCTTTGCATTTCGATAAGAGACGCCAAAATTTGGATGTTCTATTATGTCGGTGTCGATTTGTAATACAAGGTATTGGACATTGATAACGTCTTCCCTAAAGCGGAGAGACTTTAAATAGTCTAACAACATCCCCCAACCACCAAAGGTTGCCTGTTTTTGGTCGGTTGCATCCAACTGTGGTTGTAGATAAGTAATGTCTTCGTCGAGGTCTGGGAAGTCTTCAAAATAACCACATAGAATATTTTCCAATACAATGTGGTCAGTGATCCCTTCACACGCCAATCCGAACTTATTCATCAATCAAAATCCTTTGGGTAAACCGCCTAAATAGCCTCTTAAAAAGGCTTCAGAGAGTTTTACCGGTTCACCCGATGATGATTTTGGCTTGTCTTCTAAATGTATACGTTTATATCGTGTATGCCCCTGCTTATTTCTAGAAACCACTAATAATCTTTGTTCATCATCGCCTAAATCGATGCCATCCAGAATGGCAGGGTTATGGGTCGTTACAAAGACCTGTTTATCATATTTCTTCGCTAACCTGATGAGTTCAGTAATTAGTTTTGAACAGAGTTTAGGGTTTAATGAGGCATCGATATTATCGATAGCAAAAATCTTGGGTGTATCGTCTGAGACCATCAGGGCGATATAAAACAAAACAAACAAGAAGCCTTCATTGGTACTGCGTTGATCAAAGGTTTCCTGCAAGTATTTATCAGTGATCTTAACCTTATCCTCAGATTCAGATAAATCGTTGGGGATTTTTATTTCCTGATACCAGTCAAATAATTTTAATGCTTCGTGTAAGTCTCCAATTTTACTTAAACTTTCAGGTTCACTTGAGCCATCAATTATTTTAAGTAATTTAAGTAAGCCCTCGCCATTAACACCTAAAGGTTCAATTTGCCCTTCTTTATAGAGGTTTCGTAGTGCTGTGTTTTCGGGTGAATAGATTACAAAATTTTCTAAACCTATTTTGTCCTCAGTTTCATGTTTCCAATCGGTATATTTCAATAACTGAGGATTTTCACTCCAGAAATATTCTTCTACCTCAATGGAAAGTAAAAATATCTTCTCTGATGAATCGTTAGTATTCTCTAAAGCTTTTTCGAATTTAGAACGTTGTTCATTGTTTTTAATTTTGCTAATTTTTTTAGACGTTTGTGATTTTATGAATGCTATAAATGTATTAGTTGTCTTTGTATTTTTAGAAGTTTCAGATGAGTCTGTTTCCGTATTATTTATGTCATTCATTGATTTATCAAATGTCCATTTTGAATACGGTTTATTATCATTAGTTAATAAATATTCATTTGATATATTTTCAGCTATATCATTAACAGTTATTTTAATTGGCAGGGTTTTACTTTGATCACTAAACGCAGATCTCATGAAGTGAGGATCTGTGACTCGAATCCCTCTGGATGATAAGAACTCATTATCTAATTTATTAGCTTCTGCCGCTGCTGCTAAGGTAATCGCTTCTAAGATATTACTTTTTCCAGAGCCATTTTCACCAATTAAAATATTAAATCGTCCAACATCCAGGGTTAGATCATGTAGGGATTTAAAATTCTCAATTTTAATTTCAGTAATCATGGTTATGTGCTGAGTGAGTTCAATTGGATCTGGAGGTTTGCAATAGGGATGATTGCATTGTAGAGCAAGATTTTACCTGATGAGTTTGTTTCTAAACAGCCACCCATTTATGTTATCCACTAAACATATTCAGTGGGCATCTTCTCTCTAAGCTTTAAGAATCGTTGATAGCGGGTATTAGATATCTCTCCACTTTCTACCGCAAGCCGAACTGCACAGCCCTTGTCTTTTAAATGCCGACAATCATTAAACTGGCAGTGTTCAATATGTGCCTGAAACTCTCTATACCCGTAAGCCAGTTTGTATTCAGACAGCCCAGCCAGTCCAAATATGGCCACCCCAGGACTGTCAATTAAATCGCCACCCCCATTCAAATGATAAAGTGTCGCGGCGGTGGTGGTATGTCGTCCGTGTTTTGTTGTCGCTGAGATCGTATTGGTTTTAAGGTCTTTGTCTGGAATGATGGCATTGGTTAAAGAGGATTTACCGACCCCTGATTGCCCCGCCAGCATACTGACCTGATCTTTTAATACATCCTTTAATTCATCCAGGCCGGAGTTTGACCAAGCACTCACCCGGTATAATGCGTAGCCCAGGTTTTTATAAGTGAGCAACTCTGTTTCTATAACATCTGATTGGGTCAGGTCGGTTTTATTAAGTATTAAAGCGGCATTAATATTGTGATTCTCACAAACTGCCAGATATTGATCCAGCAATAAAAAGTCACAATGAGGTTCAACCGCAAAAACAACAAAGACAGTATCCAGATTAGCTGCAACTGGTCTGATTTTTCCATTTCGTGAAGGCCTTGATAACAAGGAGCGCCTAGGCAGGATTTCTTCTATACGGCCTTGATCGGGTGAAGATTGTGTCCATAAAACCTGGTCACCAACGGCGACTGTTTCCAGTCGTCGTAGGGTTTGGCATAGAATGATATTATCATTATATTCAACTGCAATACCTTGGCCTAAGTGGGCAATGACAAGACCTTCCAGTAATTCACTCATGAGAGTTTTGTTTCTAAGTGTGCAATTCTAATGGCGGCAGGCGGATGGCTGTAATGAAAAGACGAATACAGTGGGTCAGGCGTTAAGGTATTCGCATTTTCTTCATAAAGTTTCACTAAGCCACTGATCATTTTACTGGCTTTAGCGTTACTAGCGGCAAAGTCGTCGGCTTCAAATTCAAATTTGCGTTGAAAATAAGCACTGATGGGTTGCATGAAAAAGGTAAACGTGCCAGAAACTAACATGAATAAGAGTAGGGCAGTGGCATGTGATTTTTGTTCTAAAGCAACGCCAAGACCTGTATAAAACCAGTCCTGATCAATTAACCAACCTAAGATGCCCAGGCTAATTAAACTCATAATAGAAGTAGCAATCAGCATTTTGATGACATGTTTACATTTAAAGTGACCCAGTTCATGCGCAAGTACCGCTTCCAGTTCATCTTCTTCAAGAGAGTCAACCAGGTTATCAAAGAAAACGATGCGTTTATTATTACCCAGGCCGGTAAAGTAAGCATTGCCATGACCCGAACGTTTAGAACCGTCCATGATAAAAATACCTTGACTGTTAAAGCCGCAACGGACCAAAAGCCCTTGAATACGCTCTTTTAATGAGCCATCCGCCATGGGGGTAAATTTGTTAAATAAAGGTGCAATCACAGTTGGGTAAAGCCAGCTCATCAGTAACGAGAAGCTCATAATAATGGCCCACGCCCAAAGCCACCAGGTTGAACCTACATTGTCCATAATCCACAATATTAAGGCCAGTAAAGGTAAGCCGATGACTGCGCCCAGGCTCAGATGTAATAATTGATCTTTGATAAATTGCGCAACAGAACTTTTATTGAAGCCAAACTTTTCTTCAATAACAAACGTTTGATAGAGGCTGGTAGGGATTTCTATCAAAGTCATCAGTAGAAAAACACTTGCAGTAGCAACAACCCCAGACAGCAAGGGAGACGATATAACAGTAGACCAGTAGCTAAACACCTGGTTGATGATGCCGCCCAATGTGAAAACCAATAAAACGATAAGACTGATGACACCATCAATGTTTGAAAGTTTAACTTTATCCAGTGTGTAGTCGGCGGCTTTTTGGTGAGCAGCCAAAGTCACTTTCGCCTGAAAGGCTGAAGGAACTGCGGAGCGGTGATTAGCAACATGATCAGCTTGTCGTTTAGATAGCCAAAATTGTACAAAGGATGAAAAAAACAGGGTGATTAAGAAGATAGTGGTAAAGGTATTCATAGGTCAGGTACATTAAGTTTAAGAGTTAGACGTACAGTTCTGCCAATGCTACACTAACCGCCACCTACAACACAATGGAATCAATCAATGGCGCAGGACTCTCAGAACCTTATTTGGATAGATCTTGAAATGACAGGGCTTAATCCAGACAGCGATTTAATCATAGAAATTGCCACGGTTGTGACCGATAAAGATTTAAATATTCTTGCTCAAGGACCTGTTATAGCGGTTCATCAATCGGATGAAGCCTTAGCGGCAATGGATGACTGGAATCAAAAACATCATGGTCAGTCCGGCTTAATTGATCGGGTTAAAGCGTCTACTATTAATGATGCAGAAGCTGAACGATTGACTATTGAGTTTTTGAAGGACTGGGTGCCAGAAAATACCTCACCCATTTGTGGTAATAGTATTGGCCAGGACAGGCGTTTTTTATATCGTTATATGCCTAAACTAGAAGCCTATTTCCATTATCGTAATATTGATGTCTCAACTCTTAAAGAGCTTGCTGCCCGATGGGCTCCGCAAGTTAAAGATGGTTTTAAGAAAGAATCCAGTCACCAGGCGCTCGATGATATTATTGAGTCTATCGAAGAGTTGCGCTATTACAGAGAACACTTTATCAGGTTTTAATCATGAATCAGTTGATATCCATTGCCTTAGGCGGCGCCTGTGGGGCGGTTGTGCGGTTTTTGATGTCATCTGGATTGTATCAATGGTTAGGCCGAGGTTTTCCTTACGGTACCTTAGCCGTTAATGTGGTGGGTTCATTTTTAATTGGTTTATTGACTGAAGCGTTAATCTTGCAACGTATCGCAATTGCAGTGGAATACAGGGCCGCCATACTGGTTGGGTTTATCGGTGCGTTTACGACCTTTTCTACCTTTTCTTTAGAAACAATTTATTTGCTGGAACAGGGTAGTTTTGGTAAGGCCGGTTTAAATATTCTGGTCAGTGTGCTGGGCTGTTTACTGGCTGTCTGGGTCGGATTGTTGTTAGGGCGCAGTTTGTTTCTTTACTCGGGCGGTGTATTTCATTGGAGTGGCGGCGTTGTGCCCTATGCCTTGATGATTGTTAATGGGATAGGTGCGTTTTTAATCGGTATTATCGTCACGGTATTGATGCAGAAGGTGGCACTTTCTATGGAATATCGGGCCACTATCATGATTATCATGGTAGGGACTTATTTGACTTTATCGGGTTTATATCTGGTTCTGTTTTTGCTTGAACGAGAGTATACCTTTGAGTCCAATGTTAGCTTGATGCTAGGGACTTTTGTAGGGAATGGTTTAAGTTGTTTATTAATTATTTGGATTGGTTTATTAGTGGGTAAGCAAATATGAATATGCAACCAGTGACTGTTGTCAGAGTTTATAGCCTGGAAGGGCATGATCAATTAAATCAGGCTTTGGATATTTTGCATGATGAACAAAAAATAGTCGGAGTGACCATAATAAGAGGGATTGCGGGTTTTGGTGAAGATGGTGAAGTCCATACGTCTTCTTTACTCAGCTTATCCTTAGAATTGCCCTTAGTCATTGAGTTTTATGATGAGCCTGAAAAAGTGACACAAGCGATTCAAGTATTACAATCCAGGCTTAATCTTAGGCATATTGTGAGTTGGTCTGCAATGGCTTATTTAGATGAGGTTGTTTGATGGATAGAGAATTTAATCATTGGGTCTCTTCATGACGTTATAGATGTTTTAATGTATAGGGGCTTGATCATAACTGTACTTAGGCCGGTTTTGATATTTATACCCTTATTATCGAGTGTTACAATAAGCCTAATCAATTTTCTCAATAAGCAGATTATCAGTGGATTCTACCTTTACTCCCTTATTTTCCGATGCGTCACCGGCTCGGTTACGTGAAATTCCTTATAACTACACTTCTTTTTCTGATCGCGAAATTGTTATCCGTCTATTAGGCGAAGAAGGCTGGCAAATTTTAGAGTCGTTACGTGATGAACGGGTAACGGGTCGTTCTGCAAAGATGCTTTTTGAAGTGCTGGGAGATATTTGGGCTGTTCAGCGCAATCCTTATCTTGAGGATGATTTGCTAAATAATCGTAAGCGTCGAAAAGCGTTACTAGAAGCGTTGCGTCATCGGCTGCGTCAACTGAATAAACGAAATAAGGATGATGAAAGTGATCACCCTGATCGTACCCGGCGAGTAAATCTATTAATTGATGCGGCTCAGTTAGCTGTTAATGCTTTTGAAGCACATTTTGAGCGTACTCGTGAGCTGAGAAAGAAATCCTTATCTCTTTTATCCAGGCATACTCACAAAGATAATATTTGCTTTGACGGCTTTGCGCGGGTTTCTCATGTCACTGATGCCACCGATTGGCGTGTTGAATATCCTTTTGTGGTGTTGTACCCAAACTCTGAAGAAGAGGTGGGGCACATGGTACGAGATTGCATCAAATTAGGTTTGACCATTATTCCGCGTGGCGGTGGTACGGGTTATACCGGTGGGGCTGTGCCACTAACGGCACATTCGGCGGTTATAAACACTGAAAAATTGATCGATATTGGTCGTGTAGATCATGCTGCCCAGTTACCTGGAGTTGAGCAATCTTACGCAACTATTCATACCGGAGCGGGTGTTGTGACGAGGCGAGTCATGGATGTTGCGGATGCGGTAGGCTTGGTATTTGCCTGTGATCCTACTTCGGCAGATGCGTCCTGTATCGGTGGCAATGTTGCGATGAATGCAGGTGGTAAAAAGGCGGTGCTGTGGGGCACTGCTCTGGATAATTTATTGTCCTGGCGGATGGTGACACCGGATGGTAACTGGCTAGAGGTTGAGCGTTTCAATCACAACCTGGGTAAGATTCATGATCAGGAGCAGGTTTGCTTTATCTTAAAGCGGTTTGACGCTAAAAAACATAAGCCGCTATCCGAAGAAGAATTAATTATCCCAGGCTCTCATTTTCGAAAAGGTGAGTTGGGTAAAGATGTAACAGATAAGTTTTTGGGCGGTTTGCCGGGTATTCAAAAAGAAGGCTGTGACGGCATTATTACCTCTGCCCGTTGGATTCTGCATAAGATGCCCGCTTTTACTCGGACGTTTTGCCTGGAGTTTTATGGTCAAGTACGTGAGGCAGTACCCGCCATTGTCGAGATTCGTGATTATTTGGCCGCCTTACCTAAAAGCGGTGAAACACGGGTAATGTTAGCCGGTCTTGAACATCTTGATGAACGCTATGTAAAAGCCGTGGGTTATGCCAGCAAGGCCAAGAATCACGGTCGTCCCAAAATGGTCTTGATTGGCGATATTGTGGGGGATGATGAGAAGCAGGTCGCTTTGGCTGCTTCAGAGGTCGTGCGTTTATGTAATGCGCGTGATGCTGAGGGGTTTATCGCCGTCAGTCCTGAAACCCGTAAAACATTTTGGCTGGACAGGGCGCGTACAGCGGCTATTGCCAAGCATACGAATGCTTTCAAAATTAATGAAGATGTGGTCATTCCATTACCTCGCATGGGCGATTATTGTGATGGTGTTGAACGGATTAATATTGAATTATCTTTACGCAATAAGCTGCGACTCTGCCAGGCGCTAAGCGAGTTCTTAGCAGGCGACTTACCACTACGTTTTTATGAGAATAGTGTGGATGCTGTTGATTTAATGGGTGATCGACGAGAACGAGCCTTATCGGTAGTCGCACAGGTTCGTGAGCGTTGGGAGTGGCTTTATAATAATCTTGATTTGCCCTTACAAGCAGCAGAGGGCTTTTTTAATGATTATGGCATTACGGTCAGTGAATTAACGAATCGAGCGGATCAGCCTACTTTGTTTCATCGTTTACAGGATCACTCGTTACGGGTGTCCTGGAAGCAGGAGTTATTGCCACGCTTACAAACTATCTTCATTGGAGATAATTTTAAGCCCGTGCTTGAGGGTATTGTCGCGGTACATAAGGAGGTGTTACGTGGGCGGGTTTTTATCGCCTTACACATGCATGCAGGCGATGGCAATGTGCATACGAATCTACCGGTTAATTCTGATAACTATGAGATGCTACAAGAAGCCAATAAAGCGGTAGAACGCATTATGGCGTTGGCACGGTCTTTGGATGGGGTGATATCGGGTGAGCATGGCATTGGGATTACCAAATATCAATTCTTGACGACTGAAGAGTTGGCCAGTTTTCATGCTTATAAGCATCAGGTTGATCCTGAAGGGCATTTTAATCGCGGTAAATTAATGCCCGGGTCGGATATGAATGCGGCGTATACGACATCTTTTAGCTTAATGGGTTATGAATCATTGATTATGCAGCAAAGCGATATTGGTGCGATTTCTGATTCAATTAAAGATTGTTTACGGTGTGGCAAGTGTAAGCCTGTCTGTTCTACACATGTACCGCGTGCTAATTTATTGTATTCACCCCGTAACAAGATTCTGGCGACCTCTTTATTGATCGAGGCTTTTCTGTACGAAGAACAAACCCGCCGGGGTATTTCCATTACGCATTGGAAAGAGTTCGAGGATGTCTCTGATCATTGTACGGTGTGCCATAAATGTTTTAATCCGTGTCCAGTGGATATCGATTTTGGTGAAGTATCCATGAATATGCGTAATCTGTTACGCAAGATGGGCAAGCAAAGTTTTAATCCCGTTAAGGCGGCGGCTCTTGCCTTTTTATCAACAAGTCATCCAAATAGCATAAAGTTGATGCGGAAGGTGCTGATCGAGTGGTCTTATAAAGCGCAGCGAATAGGCAATTTTTTTCTTAGGCCTTGGGGTAGGTCTCAATTATTGCATCCACCGTCTTCAACGGGTCGGCCTGAGATGCGTGAGTATGTGATTCATTTTACCAATCGAAAAATGCCGGATAATGTGCCGTCTAAAACAGCGCGCGCCTTATTGGACGTGGAAAGTGATCAGATTGTACCTATTATTCGTGATCGGGCTAAAACTCGTGCTGATTCTGAGGCAGTATTTTATTTTCCGGGTTGTGGGTCAGAGCGGTTATTTTCTCAAGTCGGTTTAGCAACGCAGGCTATGTTGTATGAGATTGGTGTGCAGACCGTATTGCCGCCCGGTTATTTATGTTGTGGCTATCCGCAACGAGCAGCAGGTCAACTTGATAAGGCTCAGAAAATTACTACCGATAATCGGGTGTTATTTCATCGAGTGGCTAATACCTTAAACTATCTGGATATCAAAACGGTCGTAGTGAGTTGTGGGACTTGTTTAGATCAGTTAGTGGATTATGAGTTTGAAAAGATTTTTCCGGGTTGCCGGATGATAGATATACATGAATATCTGTTAGAAAAAGGTGTCAAGCTGGAGGGACTGAATGGTAGTCGTTATATGTATCATGATCCCTGTCATAGCCCTTTAAAACAGCAAGACGCGATGAAAACCGTTAATACTTTGATGGGCTCATCGGTTCTCAAGTCTGAGCGTTGTTGTGGTGAGTCAGGCACTTTAGCGGTAGGTCGTCCAGATATCTCGACACAGGTACGTTTTAGTAAAGCAACAGAGCTACAGAAAAACACAGCTCAGTTGCGTGATGATGGTTTTGATGGGCCAATTAAAATGCTCACGTCTTGTCCTTCATGTGTGCAAGGTTTGCAACGTTTTGAAGAGGGTAAGGAGCAATTAGAGGTGGATTATATTGTGGTGGAAATTGCCCGTCATGTCTTGGGTAAGCATTGGATGAAGAATTACATTAAGCAGGCGTCAAAAGGTGGCATTGAAAGGGTGCTGTTGTAAAAGGTGCTTAATGGCTAAATTAACAGTCCCGTATGGGATAAATTACGTAGATATAGGTATAAAACTGTCATGCTAGACCCTCGTTTATTTAGAACTGAACTTGATTTTGTAACGGAACAATTAAGTCGGCGTTCATTTAACTTTAATCCTGTGTCTTATACCGAGTTGGAGTTAAGACGCAAGTCTGTGCAGATTAAAACTCAAGAGTTACAAAATGAGCGTAACAGTCGTTCAAAAGCGATTGGTCAGGCTAAAGCTAAAGGTGAAGATGTACAACTCTTGTTGGATGAGGTTCAGCACTTGGGTGATGCCCTTAAAGCAGCTGAAACTGAATTGACCGAGATTCAGTGTGAAATGGAAACGTTGATGGAAGGTATTCCAAATATTCTGGATGTTGCCGTGCCTGAGGGTAAGTCAGAAGAGTTCAACGTTGAATTGTCTCGCTGGGGGGATGTCCCTGTTTTTGATTTTGAACCCAAAGATCATGTTGATTTAGGCGCTAAGTTAAAAGGCATTGATTTTGAGTTGGGCGTTAAAATTGCAAGTAGTCGGTTTGTGGTTTTAACAGGACCCTTGGCGAGATTACAACGGGCTATTATTCAGTTAATGTTGGATACGCATGTGGCCGAGCATGGCTATGATGAAACCTATGTGCCTTTCTTAGCCAATGCAGCCAGTTTACGGGGTACAGGTCAATTGCCCAAGTTTGAAGCTGATTTGTTTAAAGCCAGTGATGATCCGGCGTTATATTTGATTCCAACTGCTGAAGTGCCCGTGACTAATCGAGTGCGGGACGAAATAATTGAGGCAAAAGATTTGCCGTTAAAGTATGTTTGTCATAGTCCCTGTTTTAGAAGTGAAGCTGGCGCTTACGGGCGTGATGTGCGCGGTATGATTCGTCAGCACCAGTTTGAGAAAGTTGAATTGGTACAAATTGTCAAGCCAGAAGACTCTGCTCAAGCGCATGAAGAACTGACTAGCCATGCTGAAAATATTCTGAAGAAACTTAACCTACCTTATCGTAAAGTGCTGTTATGTGCGGGTGATACCGGATTTTCATCGGCTAAAACGTATGATCTTGAAGTCTGGTTGCCAGGGCAGGGAGCTTATCGGGAGATTTCATCTTGCAGCAATTTTAAAGATTTTCAGGCCCGACGATTACAGGCGCGTTGGCGTAATCCTGAAACGGGTAAGCCTGAGTTAGTTCATACGCTAAATGGGTCTGGATTAGCTGCGGGCAGGACGTTGATTGCAGTGATGGAAAATTATCAGGACGCTCAGGGACGTATTCGTATTCCCGAGGCTTTGTTACCTTATATGGGTGGATTAGATGTTATTTCTACAGGTGTTTCTGATGCGTAAATTACTTAAATGGGTTTTCATTGGTTGTTTATTGGCGAGTGTTTTTAATGCTAATGCCGATGAAGATGGCTTGCCTGTTAATCTCCATAAATCAGCGGAGCAGGGTGACAGTAAGGCTCAGGCAAAGTTGGGTGCTATGTATTTGCTGGGAAGTGGTATTGAGAAAGATGAGCAACAGGCGTTTGACTGGTTTCTAAAATCTGCTCAACAAGGGAGTGTTGACGCTGAAATGATTGTTGCGGCCCTATATGATAGAGGCTTGGGGGTTAAAAACGATGTTAAGGCTGCGACCCAATGGTATGAAAAAGCGGCGGCTCAGGGTAACACAACGGCTATGGCTTTAACGGGTAAAAATGATGTGGCTAAAGGTGGGGTGGCTTTTAGTTATCAAGCGATGCGTTTAAGCGCTGCCAAGCAACTTCCCACTGAATACGCCAAAAGAATTTTACTGACTAAATAATATCATGAGTATAACTACACGTTTTGCCCCGAGTCCAACGGGTTATTTGCACGTCGGCGGCGCTAGAACTGCATTGTTTTCCTGGCTCTATGCCCGTAAACATGGCGGGAAATTTATATTACGGATTGAGGATACCGATCTAGAAAGATCAACTCAGGAATCAGTTAATGCTATCCTTGAGGGCATGGCCTGGTTAGGGCTGGATTATGATGAAGGGCCTTATTATCAAACGCATCATTTTGATCGATACAAAGAAATTATCCAGCAATTGATAGCTCAAGGTGATGCTTACTATTGCTACTGCAGTAAAGACGAGTTAGAGCAGTTGCGCACCGAGCAAATGGCTAATAAGGAAAAGCCACGTTATAACGGTAAATGTAGAGAATTAACGGGGTTGGAAGAGAGTAGAGAGGCCGTTGTTCGGTTTAAAAATCCAATAGACGGTGTTGTTACTATCGAGGATTTGGTTAAGGGCGATATTGTCGTCGCTAATAAAGAACTGGATGATTTGATCATTGCCCGGGCAGATGGATCACCTACCTATAATTTGACGGTTGTCGTTGATGATATGGATATGAAAGTCACCCATGTTATTCGGGGTGATGATCATATTAATAATACCCCAAGGCAAATGAATATTCTTAAAGCACTGGGTGCAGAGTTACCTAAATATGCTCATTTACCGATGATTCTGGGGTCAGACGGCGCACGTTTATCTAAACGTCATGGTGCAGTCAGTGTTATGCAGTTTCGTGATGATGGTTATTTGCCAGAGGCTTTACTTAATTATCTCGTGCGTTTGGGATGGTCTCATGGAGATCAGGAAATCTTCTCCCTGGATGAGATGGTGGAGTACTTTGAATTGGATGATGTCAATGTATCGGCTTCAACGTTTAACATGGAGAAGTTATTGTGGTTGAATCATCAGTATATTATGAACAGTGATCCGGTTCATGTCGCGCGTCATTTGAGTTGGCATATAGGGCAATTAGGTATTGACCCTGTGCAGGGTCCAGACTTGGTTGATGTGGTTAAGGCACAAAGAGAAAGAAGTAAAACCCTGGTTGAAATGGCGGCGGCTAGTGTTTATTTTTATAAGGAATTTGATTCTTATGATGAGAAAGCGGCTAAAAAGAACTTTACTGTGGGTTCAGATGATGTTTTAGAGCAGTTACATGCCAAATTAGCAGAAGTGAAGAGTTGGAGTGCTGAGCCGCTTCATCAAGTGATTGTTGATCTTGCCGAAGCACTTGGGCTTAACATGGGTAAAGTGGCTCAGCCTTTGCGGGTGGCGGTTTGTGGCTCAGCCGTATCGCCTGCAATTGATATTACTTTGACCTTAATTGGGAGGGAAAAAACCTTAGCCAGGCTAGAGAGAGCAATAAACTATATAAGAGATCAAAAATAGTATTGGACATTACTGTAAAATACTGTAAAATACCCGTTCTTTACTTGGGGCCATAGCTCAATTGGTAGAGCGCAACACTGGCAGTGTTGAGGTCAGCGGTTCGATTCCGCTTGGCTCCACCAAAAGAAAAGAATAAAAATCGCTAGTCCCCATCGTCTAGCGGCCTAGGACACTGCCCTTTCACGGCGGTAACAGGGGTTCGAACCCCCTTGGGGACGCCACATTATTTTCTTGTGATTGACGTAAAATTGCAAGTATTCAGAATTTTAAGTTTTAGGATTAACCTTATCTACTGGTTAATTTTAGGCCAGACTAAATTAGTTTTTAGTCCCCATCGTCTAGCGGCCTAGGACACTGCCCTTTCACGGCGGTAACAGGGGTTCGAACCCCCTTGGGGACGCCATCAATAATTAAAGGCTTACCT
>CAIOMN010000273.1 GCA_903859415.1 uncultured Methylococcaceae bacterium | reverse complement strand
TTAAAGTCACTGGCCGTTTTTTAATGGCTACGGTAGCTTGTTGTTAATTTTTTATTGACATCAAAAGTGTCAACTACTTTTAGGCCGCTATGAAGGATGCCAGATTTTAACTCTAAATAGTGGGCCTCGTAGGGTGATTAATCATCCTCAGCCAAGTTCCTGAACTTAACTTAATTAGATCAAACGTGCGTTTTATGAATTAAAACGCACGGCACAGCAATAATTAACGCTTAAGAATTAAGGAATAATCCACTCAGAATCAGGTGTTAATTTCCCATCAGGATTCAGTTTTGCAATATAAGCGCCTTTTGATGCAAAGCGTTGGTTACGAGCTAGGCTTAAGTGCGGGTAAGCAGACACGTTTGAACCAGTACTTAACATGTCTTCTGCTCGTTCTACCAAATAATCGCGGTAAAGGTTATCCAACATTTGTGAGCTGAGGTCAGTTAAAAATAAAACGTTAAAAAATACCTCAGATTGGAATATTTCGTCTATCAAGGGTATTTGCCAGGCTTCTAACCATTTCCTCACTGTCAACAAATTTTTATCTCTTTTATTCCCCAACTCGTAAGGGTATATTACCATAACATGAGATTTCCATTCTTTAGGCATATCAACATAATTGTCTTCGGCCAAGAAACCAGAAACATAGGTTGCCGCAGAAATAGGCTTGGGCTGTGCTTTGGTAAGGGCCGCTAATTCAGTTGGCGATAACCATAACATCAGTCCATCCGTTTTAGTAAGGCATTTAAGTGCTACCTTAAGGTCCGCAGTTTGATTGTTATGTAGAAGACGGTTCTCAACTTTAATCGTTGAACCCTTTAGCGCTTCGGACAAAGCTTGAGCAGCACCCCGCCCCGCTTCGTTATCTTGATAGACCTGGATCAATCGCTTAGGTGCTTTTTTATCTTGTTCGCGAATATATTTGGCCAGAACATCCGCTTCTAGCGCAACGCCCCGTGAATAATAGAGTGAGTAGTAGTCCTTTTCCTGAGGTGGCAATGTTAAGCTTGGGAGTAGGCAGGGTAGTTTTTCTTGCTGACAAAACTCATGCACTGGTTTCCAGGTTGAATTTGATAGGCCAGAAATAACAGCAAAAACGGGTTCTTTACGGTTAAATTCTTTTAATTGATCTGGCCAACTTGCTGGATCGCCTTTTAATTCCCAAACTGATAACTCCCATCGTCGTAAAGTACGAGGGAGAAGATCTAATGGCATGCGCATGCGACCAGAACCTGATTCTTGAGTAGCGTTACGTTGAGTGAAAGCCATGCGCATCATTTTTACCATCACATCGGCTTTTTTTTCATCGACGCCTGGCGTTAAAATGGTGGCAAAGTGCAGCGTATCGGCCCCAACTCCCGGAGATAATTCAGCTGAAAGTTGTTTTAAATAAGCGATAACGGCTTTAATTTCAGTATCGTTTAAATCATATTTCGGCATTAATGGGTTCAGCTTTTGGCCGTTGACTTTAACACCTTCTCGCAAGGCTTTAACAAAGGATTCTTCTGTATAAGGATCGCTTATTTTAGTGATATTTCTAGCTGCACTGATGTCGAGTAAAGCCAATGGATGATCATCTTTGGTGTGGAATAAAAACTTTCCAGTAATAGGCGTTGCTATAATACCGCCTTCTACGCTTCCCATGCCGCTTCGTCGATGACAGGTTTCACAGGCCGCAGGTGCCCCTTCAATTTGCTCAGAGTCAAGACGGTTTCCTTTTAAATGCTCGCCAGAAGGCAGAATGCCTTCCACATAAATCTGTCTGCCCAATTCTATTTGGGCAGTATCGGTTAATGCTGGTTCTGCCTG
This sequence comes from uncultured Methylococcaceae bacterium, assembly GCA_903859415.1. Classification (GTDB taxonomy): domain Bacteria; phylum Pseudomonadota; class Gammaproteobacteria; order Methylococcales; family Methylomonadaceae; genus Methylobacter_C. The sequence continues at coordinate 9,877 of CAIOMN010000273.1, read as the reverse complement.
TACAGTTAAAGAGCAGGCGCCCAAGAGTAGACTAATTAAATAGCAACTGGTTGAAAATCGTAACCGTTTTGGATGAGTGCCTGGTAAAAAAATAGCTTGTGGATACATAGTGTTCTCAAAATTAAAAAATGGCATTAAACCCAGATGATGTCGATGTTGATTTAGGCGGTAGCGGGTTTTGTATCTTGTTATTTTACGCTGAGGAGCTCAATCTCGAATATTAAGGTGGCATTGGGTCCAATATCACGGCCCGCCCCTTTTAGTCCATAAGCTAATTGAGGTGGGATAAACAATTGCCATTTTGAACCGACTGGCATTAGTTTAAGTGCTTCTTGCCAGCCTTCGATGACGCCATTGACTTTAAATTGCACGGGTTTACCCACCCTGGCTGAGCTATCAAATTCTGTCCCGTCTATTAGGGTGCCTCTATAATTACATTCTACACTGTCGTTTTCAGTGGGGATGTTACCGGTTCCCTGTTTGATAACTTTATACTGCAAACCACTGGGCAATGTAATGACGTCCTTTTTTTTGGCATTCTCCGCTAGAAAATCAGCCCCCGCTTTTTGATTGGTTTCACCGATTTTGCTAATAGCTAGATGTTGTTTTTCTTTAAGTTCATTTTGATAAGCGCTCATGATGTTGCGGAGCTCATTATCGGGTACGGCTAAGCTTTTGCCCGTATAGGCATCTTTCGCCCCTTTAGCCAGTTCATTAATGTCTATATCCAGTTCCAGGCGTTTGAAGTTTCTGCCCATATCAACACCAATGCCATAGCTGACTTTCTTTTTGTCAAGTTTTGAGTCTGAAGCTTGATTCGTTGTTTCTTTAGCCTGGGCTATAGGCATTGTAGAACAAACTATTAATAAAATGAGTAATCCTTGTTTTTGCTGCTTTGTCATCATAACGTTAACCTCTTGAATCATTGAATGGTATTAAATTATTGTTAATGTTTTTTTGTGCAAATAACTATTAGCCTATAGCTAAACCCTTATTGATAAAGCTTGTATATTTTAATTAGTTTAGGGAAGCACTGAAGGTAATAGAGGCGGGCATATTTTTGGATTGAATCGATTGCTTCGGTGCAATCCAAAAATGGGTCAACGATTATGCACCGTTGACCCACATTTAATAGAGATTAGGTTGATAGACAAGCTATCAACCTAAGTCTTCGTTGCAGTTTTAAAGTTTCAGGGTGTTAGACCATCCTGAAGCACCTTTAGCATTGACCCCTTGTATGCGGAAATAAGTATTGGCACTGGTTGGCGTGTACGTTTGTGAATAGGTATTCACGTTACCCGCCAGAGAGCTTGTTACAGTCGTCCAGGTCAGCCCGTTGGTACTGCTCTGTAACGTGTAGCTAGCATTGTTATTGCTACCAAGGGTCCAGTTCAGCTTGACGGTGCTGGTTTTACCGGTTGTTATCGCACCTGTTAGGCCTGTTGGAGCCGAAGGAGCAACGGTGTCGTTCAACGTAACCACGGTTAAGGTTAAAGGGGGTGCAGAGACTGCCGACTGGAATACCATAACCCGGTATGAAGCGTTAGTCGTATCAGCAACAGTTATGTTTATGTTCATAGCCGTGCCAGTAGCCGTTGATTGTGCCGCAGTGGAAACAATCGCAGGCCCCACATTTGACCAGGTATTACCTCCATCCACAGATGTTTGCGGTTGGAAACTGGTCTCATTGTTCGAGGCATCAACCCAGGATAAAACAGCCGTCGTTGTGCTGGATCGGTTAACCGCAACCGCCGCAGGTGGCTTAGGTCCGGTTATGACTGAGCCAACGAGTGACACGATTTGTGTGGTACCGGTCGAAGAGTTGTCAGTCAACGTTAACAGCCCTGAGGTAACCGTACCTGAGGTTGGATTAAAGGTCACGTTGATAGAGCAGCTTGCCCCCGATAGCAAAGTAGAACCGCAGTTATTGGTTTGAGCGAACTCCGCAGTTGTAATGATACCACTAATCGATAAGGCCAGAGAGCCGGTATTGTTTAAGGTAACAGTTTGTGGCGTACTGACGGTATTAAAGGCTGTACCCGGGAAGGTTAACGATGTTCTGTTAACTACGGCAGTCGCTCCGCTCGATTGGTTAGTCCAACCCGAGTTTGCTGTGACGTTCGAATAACCAGTAAAGTTTGGTGTTAAACCCCCTAATGGTAGGTTACCTGTTCCGTCTTGCATTATACGGCCCGCACCCACGGTGTTGTTCGCCCTAATTCGATAGTACAGGTTAATATTGCCGCCTGGTGCTGGATCGTTATAGGTTCTTGGGCAGCCTTGTTGAGAAGTACACTCGGCTTGAAGTACATTGATCACCGTTGTGTTTGCAGGTGTAAACGATGAATCCGTGGAGCGTTGGATAGTGACCCAGTTAGCTATCATCGAATTATCCGTCCAGCTCAGCGTGACACCCGTAGACCCTGCTGCCGCTGGTGCAACAGTAAGACCAACTGGCGCTTCCGGTGGTTGAGCCGCCGAAATCGTCCGCATCATGTCATTTTCTTCATGTCCCAGGATATGGCAATGCCATAAGTATTCCCAGCCGAAGTTGGCACTTACGTTGGTGATGTTTGAACCATTACCTGATGTTGGATCCAAATTGAAAAAGTCAGCAATTTGATTATTAGGGAATGGAGGAACCGCCCCATTAGCTGTAGCTGATGCATTTAATGGTTTGTTTGGCATCAATAAACGATGACTGTTAGGCACTTTGAACGGCAGCGATGTCATGGTCATGGGACGTAAAGCCACCAATGTATCAGATAAAGGGTTCATCCGTACAATGTCTTTCCAGCCCAGTTCGTTCGCATCTGGCGCATACACGGCACCATCCCAACCAATTCTGTTAATCACTTGTACATGGAACAGATGGAAATGGATCGCGTGTGTATCTACCCCGTTGTGAGTGATACGCCATAAAGTAGATCCATCGGGCGCTGTACCATTAATGGGGATCATGTTGTCATTCGGGGTGATTTTAACCAGCTCAGTTGGAGGATCAACATACGCTTGTGGTATCGAGGTTTGAGTGACCGAAGTGGTACGCGGAATTTCAACACCCAATAGCGCATTCATACGACCCCAGTTTTGCGTCCAGTCCTCAATGATGGATTTGGGTTGCGTGTTAAGCGTGATGGGTCCCAAGGTGCTGATTTGACGCGTCGCTGGATCCAGTGGTGTATAGGTCAGTGAGTAATCAGCAATTCTTAAAAGGTCGACGCCCAAAGCATCGGGTGCATTGATGCCGTAAACTGCGTTGTAAGTAGATTGCGGAACGATAATAGGCTCCTGACTGGTTTTGAAGGCAGCTTGTATGGCGCTTGTTAAGCCTACAATATCGAAACCACTGATATCATCCTGATGCGTGCTGGCAGTCGCAGTACCACCCACTGGATTAACCCTAAACTGCATGATAGTGCGAGTATTGGGTCCATAACCAGGAACCACCGAGAAAGCGCCGCCAGTATCGGTGTTATCAGACCCACCGGTATAGTAATCCAGACGTAAGTCAAATGCAGGAAACGCTGCTGGTGCGTCATTAAACAGGATCAGTGTGGCACCCGCAAAATGACTAAAGTCAACCAGTACATCTGCACGTTCAGCAGGCCCTAAGACCAAGGCTTTTTCCTTGACGTTAGTCACGAGGATATTTTTAAGGTTATACTCGTAATTGATCGGTTGGTTAAATGACACATGCGGGGTTGATAAAAAGCCGCCGTCGGAGCCGATCTGAATCATCGCAGGACCCCGGGTAGCAGGATCAAATACACCTGATGGACGTCCGTCAAAGGTAACGCCACCATTCTGAGGTGTATACCATTTGGCTGAAGTCGTTGCTGGGTCAGTTGGGCTATACGGTTTGGTCGGATCAAAGCTCGCGTTATAAGGGAATGGCTTTACACTGTCCTGAGCTGATGTCCAAGGCACCATTTTTATTTCAGTACACTCAGGCGATTGGCCGGGTAGTTTATTGTAATCAGAAACCCCGTTTGAGCCGTCACACAAGATCGTATTGTTGGTCGTGCCTGAGTTACCGGCTGCGGTCGTGTTAACCGATTTATTGCTGGCGGCGACCACCAGTGATAAATTCTGGGTACGATCATCAGCCACACTTAGAATCCGCAGACGGTATTTCTTTGGATCTACCTTAACGAACGGGTAAGCCGTACCATTGACGATAGGCGTGTCGTTAAATGCTTCCGGCGTGCCAGAAGGAGATTCTGTAAGAGTTCCAGGCGTGTAGCTGTGATCAATAACGCCACCCGGTATAGTACCAGGCACTGGGCCAAGCACAGGGTTGTAGTTATTAGATAACACGCTTTGTTGACTACCATTAGGGACACCCGGAATAGTGCTGGGTTCACAGAAACTGATGGTCGTATTGCACGTTGAGTCATAATAGGGGTTAGGAAGCGCCCCGTTTTGAAGGTTAACAAACGGCGGCCAGAACCAGGGACCGTAATCCCATCGACCTACGTTATTCGCACCGCTGGTCGTTCCAGGGTTTTGATTGGTCATAAATACATGCGGTACCCAAAGATCACCGTTGCCGTTAAGTCCGCCGACCGGAGGTAGGGTGCCAGTGCCCCAGCGCCAGGTTGGATCCTGTGACTGGAGTTGTGAAGCAAAAGGACCATAGAAGTTCAAAACCGGTTGGGTACTGTCCGGTACGAACGTCTTGTCTTGAATGACTACCGGAATGGTATCATCAAGACTGGGTAGTGTGCCGTTCGTTACCAATGCCTGCTCAGTGAGGTCCTGCAAGAGGTAAGGTGCAGCCAAGCCCGCATACACGCCTAAACGGGTAATACCTTCGGCATGTTCATGATAGAACATTAAGCGGGCACTTTGCTCATTGGTATAGAAGAACGTTAATTGGCCATCAACGTCATTGGTAGCATTGGGCGTGGTACAGACCGTAGTTCCTTGCGTACAGGTTGCCGAGTTGGGGACCAGGTTACCTGTCGTTTTATCATACCACATGTCAGGTACACTGCGGGCAGACTCTCCTTTATTGGGATTTCCACCGCTATCTTGGCCAGGAGCATAAGGGCCGGCCCCCGTATATTTGTTGGTAGCATCATTAGCAGGGGTCAAAGTACTAGGTTTAAACCACTGGCGAGCTGTTCCGTCACTGATCCACGGTGTATTGCCGCCATGTAAGTGGACAGAGGTACGGTTTTGAGAATCATTAGAGCCATCTTGGCCCATGTAGGTCGTATCTACAGGGAAAGGGAGGTTACTGGAGGCATCTGGTGGCAACAAGTTGACCACTTTAATGCGAACTGGAATACCTTTTTGAGCGACAATAATGGGGCCCATATACTGGGGACCTGCAGCAACCGGCGTATGTGTGCCTGGAACCAATTGCACATAACCCCGTAAATGGGTAGCAGGCAGATCAGAATGCATCTTTTGCGTATACAGCACTTCACCAATTTCGTAGTAATCCGAGCCTGGGAAAGTGGTTTGGTCAGGGTGGGCAATGGGTATATGTTGTCCCAGGTTATTTGGAACATGGCTAGGAACAGGATTTTGGGCAGGAACAGGCAGTGTAAAGTCTGTAAAAGTTGATAACTGATCAACGAATTTACGGATACCGCTGCCTGCAATGGGTACATTAAAGCCTTTACCCAAGCCGGCAAAGTTAGGGACCGGGTTGGTCGCATTGGGGATTTCTGAAAAGCCAGTAATGCCGCCATTAACAATAATCGGTGTTAAAGAAACAGGCAGTACACCCGGACCGCCAGTGACAGTAACTTTAGTATTAATGTCATAGTTTATACCGGGATTAAGTACCTGAACGTCCATGATTTTGTCAGTCGGTACGCCGTTAACCCCATCATAAGTTGTTGCAACCAATACGGCACCTGAGCCCCCAACTGCTGTATCAGTAATGGTAAAGGTGGGGGAGCGGTAGCCACTGCCGCCATTGGTAATCTGAATGCCGGTTATGACTCCGTATTTACCGTTAACGGCCGTGTTACCGGAGGTTGTGGCGATTGCTTTAGCACCAGTACCACCTGCAACATCTGTTACGGTAACGGTAGTGCCTGTTGAGTAACCACTACCAGCGCTTGAAAAATTGAAACCTGCAATGCCACCCGTTGAATTAAGGATAACGGTGGCCACAGCACCTGAGCCTTTACCGGTAGGATCAGTAAAAGTAACCTTTGCGTTTGGGCTGTATTTTGCACCAGGGGCCTTAATAGTGATCTGTGCATTGGTTAAAGCACCTAATGGGAGTCCTGGAGGGGCCGCTTTACCAATCGTTACGGTACCGGTAAAGCCGGAACCCGTTGCTACGTCAGAGATAACGACGGTCGGGTTAACATAGCCAGAGCCACCTATCAGGTTAGTGGTATTTGTAATAACACCGTTGGTAACAACAGGCGTGACAGAAGCACCGATTCCTCCTGCTTGACCTTCATTAACAACGACTTTAGTTAAAATAGGCTGTGGGCTGTTTGCGAAGTTGCCTGTGATACCAAAATAGTCAGGTATTTGTCCAGGGCCAGGAGGTGGGTTTTGGATGCCTGCAGAGGCAAAGGCACCGGACGTAATCGCAGCGGTTGTGCCTGCTAATAAAATTTGTTGAATTGATCTTCTAAGTTTGTTATTCATTTGCCGCCCCCATTATTTGATGGGCCTTGGCCTAGGCCAGTATAGCCTTGGAGTTGACTCGTGTAATTTTGGCGTTGTTGCTCAAGGTTTGCTTGATGTTGTTGTTTTAACCGATGTGCTTCAGCTTGTCGGGCTGAGTGCTTTTCTGTGGGTGATTGATTGGTAGGTGAGGCCGCATTTGCTATACCCCCTCCCCAAATCAATCCAAGAACTGTTAAAGACAGTCCCAGCTTTATTATATGAGTTTTCATTTTAATACCTGGTCAAGTTAGATTTCGTTATATACGGGAGTGTATGTAGCAAATATTACATTTATTACTAAACCATACAGCGAGATAATATACCCCATTAAGCAAGTGAAATTCAATAATCTTGATCTTAAAGTCAGTAAATTTTCGCTACCACAGATCTATATATATCATTATTTCCCTGAATTCAAAAAAATTAAAGAAGTCATTATTTTTAATAGCTTAAGGTTCTTTGAGTTTTCAGAGGTTGTACCGAGGGAAATTTCAGGCAAAAAAAAGGACTTAGGTGTAAACCTAAGTCCTTGTATTCTTTGGTACCGAGGGCCGGAATCGAACCGGCACGGAGTCACCCCCACCGGATTTTGAATCCGGCGCGTCTACCAGTTCCGCCACCCCGGCAAAGAACGGATATTATATGCAGTCTTTTTTAAAAAAGCTAGTTAATTTTTAAGGTGTATTAATTGCCTTAACCTGATAATATCGCCCGCTATGAAAAAAAGTGACTTTAATTACCGATTACCCGACGCATTGATTGCGCAAAAACCTTTAGCCGAGCGCGATTCCAGCCGATTATTGTGCATGGATCGTGAAACCGGTGTTATCACTGACAAATGCTTTACTGATTTTATCAATTTAATTAATGAACGGGATTTACTGGTATTTAATGATACCAAAGTTATTCCCGCGCGTTTATATGGTAAGAAGCAAAGCGGTGGAAAAATCGAGATTCTAATCGAACGGATCTTGGATGATCAGCACGCCATTGCTCACGTTAAAGCGAGTAAATCGCCCAAGCCGGGGGCGATTATTGAATTGGATCAAGGCTTTCAGTGTGAAGTACTGGGCAGGGAAGAGGATTTGTTTCGTTTGGCTTTTATCGATAGCAATCTATTAGCGTTATTGGATCAAATCGGTCATATTCCTTTGCCACCTTATATTACACGTGCCGATGATGCCTCTGATTTAACGCGGTATCAAACGGTGTTTGCTAAACAGTCCGGCGCGGTTGCAGCGCCTACTGCAGGCTTGCATTTTGATCTAGCGATGATGGACAAGATTAAAACACTGAATGTATCGACTGCTTTTGTTACTTTGCATGTGGGTAGTGGTACTTTTCAACCGGTGCGGGTAGAAAATCTGGCTGAACATTTAATGCACAAGGAATATTATGCTGTAACTCAGGCAACTGTTGATGCCGTTAATGCTGCAAAAGCCAGAGGCGGGCGGGTGATTGCCATTGGTACGACGGCGGTTAGGGCGTTGGAATCGGCTTCTAAAAGTGGTCAGTTAGTGGCTGGTTTTGGTGATACGGATTTATTTATAACGCCGGGTTATTCTTTTAAATCAGTAGATGCTCTGTTAACGAATTTCCATCTTCCTGAATCCACGCTATTAATGTTAGTGTCTGCTTTTGCGGGTTATCAACCCATTATGAATGCTTATCGTCATGCTATTGAGCAATCGTACCGATTCTTCAGTTATGGCGATGCGATGCTTTTAAGCTAATTAAAACTTTACTCCTTCATGGCTAACACCTCTATTTTTTCACCTAACGTCCCAAAATCTAAAGATCAAGCGGTTATTTGGACGGGTTTAACGGGCTGCGCTGATGCCCTTGCCTTAGCTTCGGCTATTAATGATGAAAAACGCTTGTTCGTTATTATTACACCTGATAATCAAACGGCTTTACGCTTGGAACATGAGTTAGCTTTTTTCTTGCCAGATGCGTTGCCTATTCTGCATTTTCCCGATTGGGAAACTCTGCCTTACGACGTGTTTTCACCGCTTTCAGAAATTATCTCTGAACGCTTAAAAACCTTGGCCTTATTACCCGAAGTTAAGCGTGGCGCATTAGTGGTGTCAGTGACTACTTTAATGCATCGCTTAGCACCTAGAGAACATGTTTTAGCCAATAGTTTTGCCATTAAAGTCGGGGATCATTTTAATTTAGAGCTTAACCGGCTTAAGTTAGAAAGTGTCGGTTATCAGTGTGTATCACAAGTTTATCAACATGCCGAGTTTGCAGTGAGAGGCGCTATTGTTGATTTATTTCCAATGGGCAGCAAAGTTCCGTTTCGCATTGAGTTATTTGATGAAGAGGTTGAGTCGATTCGTACCTTTGATCCTGAAACCCAGCGATCCTTAGAAAAAATCAATCAAATTCAATTATTCCCCGCCAGAGAGTTTCCCTTTACCGATGAGTCCATCAAGCTTTTTCGGCAGAACTTTAGAACCTATTTTCCTGATACCTCGCCTAAATGCCCTTTGTATGTCGATATTAGCAAAGGCATTACTCCCAATGGTATTGAATATTACTTGCCCTTGTTTGTAGAGAAAACGGCCACCTTATTTGATTATTTGCCGGCTACAGCGGCTTTAGTGGTCTCAGCGACTTTTAATGCTACGGCACAGGCATTTTATGCTGAAGCCGAAGAGCGCTTTCAGCAAAGAAAATATGATATTGAAAGGCCCCTGCTTAAGCCGGAGCAATTATTTCTATCGGCTGACGCATTAGCTCAAAAAGTAGCCAGTTTTGCTCGTATCACCTTGGATGAACAGGCGGTTATTGAAAGTGGTGAGTTTACTTGCCGGTCGATGCCCAATGTTATGCTGGATACCAAGTTAGCTAAACCCGCAGACGCTCTCCTTCAGTTTTTGGATTTCTTTACCGGAAAAGTGCTGTTTGTTGCAGAGTCTGCAGGGCGGAGGGAAGGGCTGATCGATAAGCTGAGAACGTATAAAATAGCCGTTAAAGTAATCGACAGTTGGCAAGCTTTTTTAAAATCCGAAGTGTCACCGTGTGTTTTAGTTGCACCGATGGAAAGCGGTGTTTGCCTAGATAATCCGGCTATTGCCATTATCACAGAAAGCCAGTTATCGGGTGAGAAAGTGTTACAACGTCGTAGACGCAGACAGTCTGCGACGCGTGAACTTGAAAACATCATCAATAATCTTAATGAGTTAACGATTGGCTCGCCCGTAGTACACCAAGAGCATGGGGT
>CAIOMN010000272.1 GCA_903859415.1 uncultured Methylococcaceae bacterium | reverse complement strand
TTTAAGACGCGGGATGATGTGAGTGTGGCAATGTTCGCCGAGTTCTATCATGATCCAACGCCTGCCCATTTTATGGGCGACTGCGCCAGTGGTGCCAGAGCCTGCGAAGGAATCTAGGACTAGATCGCCGGGATTGGTGGCTATTTCTAAAACACGTTTCAGAAGACGTTCAGGTTTTGGTGTAGAAAATAGTTCAGAGACATGCTCAAGTAATGAAGCATTTTCTGCCTTTGCTTCTTGGTTATGTCCAACTTCTTCAGATAACCATAAAGTAATCGGTACAACCCCATCTTTATTATCCTTCAAAAACCGCTTTAATCTTGGTTGATTTTTACCATTCTTACCCCACCAAATTAAATTATTAGACTCAAAGGCTTGAATTGATTCTATAGAATAACCCCAACACCTTCCTTTTGGAGGCAATACATGTTCTCCGAGTGGACTAATGATTGGGTAAAGTCCTGAGCTCTTTCCTGATTGAGCATACTGTTTACCGCGTTGCCCTGATGTTAAACTTACATGTAATGGACTGGAAGCCCAAGGTCCACGAGGGTCGTTATCTGAGTTTGAGTAGTCGCTTTTATTTCGTTCACTGCGCTGAACCCTACCCATTTGAAATTTTGTAATGTCTTTGCTAAACGCTAGCACCATATCTGTTGCAGATGAGAACATAACTGCATTGTTATGGACGCTTGTCGTTTTTTGCCATGTAACAGTGCCTATAAAATTAGGGCGACCAAAAATCTCATCACACAACACCTTCAAATAATGACCTTCCGCATCATCAATGGTAATCCACAAAGAACCATCGTCTGACAATAATGAACGGATAATCTCCAAACGGTCACGTATTAATGACAGCCAGATTGAATGCTCCAAACCATCATCATAATGAGTAAAAGCACTGCCGGTATTGTAAGGCGGATCAATAAACACACACTTTACTTTACCTGCATACTCTTGTTCCAACGCCTTTAAAGCCAGCAAGTTATCACCAAAAATCAACTTATTATCGAACTGGTCACACTCATTAACCCGCTGTTTTGCATGATACGACAAGCTGGGGTCTTCTAATAAGATTCGCGGCTCCAGCTTAGGGCGTTTATCCTTGCCTATCCAAGTCAGTTCCAGTTTGGTTTTACTCATGCGTTATGCTCGTGTTTTTTAGTTGTAGCTTGTCAATTGCTTATAATCAAACGATAATTAAATCGGATTAAGGATACTGGGTCGGCAAAAAGCCTCGATGGAGTCATCGGGACTTTTTGTTTAGTCATTAGATCGATTGTGTATCTGTCTTTTTTAGTTGTTCAATAGCCGCTACATGCTCCCGATATTTAACTTCCCTATTAATCCAAAAATTAACGGTCGAACCCAAAACAGGTTCTAATCTTAACGCGATATTTTCAGTTAACGAAACTTTACCTTTAATCAGTAAACTAATCGTTGCTCTGCTTGATCAAGCTGTAACTTAAGTAAATCATGATTTATCATCACCAAATAGGTGCTCGTCTAATAAGGTAGATAGCCCATAGAGTTCTAACAATGAGTTTTGTAACGGTGTGGGTTGAGATCAACAGTCGCATCGAATAAAGATTGTGATAGGCGATCAACATCACCAGCGGCACAGTGGCGGGTCAGTTCATACGCATAATATTTTGCATGGTAATCAGTGATCACTGTCATCTATCCGTTGATTTGATTGTTTTAAATTCCACTGTTCGAGAGCTTCTTTTACCAGACCAACCGAACCGCCTTCTTTAAATGAAACTGGGTGATTGTTGCATGTACAAAAAATTTACAAGTACAGTTTATTCTGCATACATTATTACACGGTAATTGAGCAACCTATCGAATAACACAAGGAACCTGGCCTTTTTCGCGCGGTGTTCGGCGAAAACCACCTGATAAAGGTGATGCTCCTCGCGCTTTTCGCCAATACCGCCTGATAAAAGTAATGTTCCTCGCGCTTTTCGCCAATACCGCCTGATAAAAGCAATGTTCCTTGTGCGCTTTCCGCCAATACCGCCTGATAAAAGCAATGTTCCTCGCGCTTTCCGCCAATACCGCCTGATAAAAGCAATGTTCCTCGCGCTTTTCGCCAATACCGCCTGATAAAAGCAATGTTCCTCGCGCTTTCCGCCAATACCGCCTGATAAAAGCAATGTTCCTCGCGCTTTTCGCCAATACCGCCTGATAAAAGTAATGTTCCTCGCGCTTTTCGCCAATACCACCTGATAAAAGCAATGTTCCTCACGCTTTTCGCCAGAACCGCCTGAAAATAAAGATGCTCCGCGTGGTTTACACTGGAAAACAGTAGATTACTGTGCTGCTGCTAAGCTTGTTTATGCTCTTCGAGCTTAAAAACATCGAGATCAATCACTACTAGAGCAACCAGCCAGAGTACGGCATCAAAAGCATCTAACCAGGCGGAATCAAGCAGCCAAATCAAAGCAACTATCCCCAGTCCAGCCAAAACAGCCATATTAGTGACATTATAAACAGGCTGGTATTTCTGCACGATCGTTGGCCAGCGCATTTTCAATTCAAACAAGATGATCATGACAAACCAAAGTGCAGAGTTAGTCACATCCAGCCATTGATTATCAAGGAAGTACCTCAATAATACCCAGCCAATAACGGCTATCAAACTATTACGTACCAAGCTCACAACAGCTTGCGAAATAAACACTATCTCCATTGATTCCATTTCATAGATAATCAGCAAAAGCATCCATGAAAAGGCATCCAGAAATCGGGTTAACGTGCCAACGAACGCGTAGATAACTACATCAATCGCTAATAAGGCTAGAATGGCTAATTTAAATTTTGGATATGGCATAAAAAATAAAACCTAACATAAATTATTGCAAAAAAGATCTGATTGCAGCAATTCCCTGCCCGCCTGCGTTCCTGGCTTTTTCTAAATCCTCTTTAGAAAGCCCCCCCAAAGCATAGACCGGGAGATTGACTTGTGAAACAAGCTCTAAAAACTGTTTCCAGCCCAGTGGCTCTGTATCAGGATGGGTTTGGGTAAAACTCACAGGAGCAAGTACGGCAAAGTCTACACCAATGGCTTGTGCATGAAGTAACTCTTGTAAGTTGTGACAGGACGCTGACACCCAATACTTTGAATCAGATGGCTCATGTTCAACCGAGGGTCTTTGTGTGGCTGACATTAAATCCCGACTGGTTAGATGAATACCATTAACGGCATACTCTATGGCATGATCAACCGCAGAATTGATTAACAATAAAGCCCCCGCTTGCTTGCAGAGTATCTTCGCTTGTTCAATAAACTGTTTTAACACAGGCTTAGGAACCGTCTTTAATCGAAGTTGGATTAACTTTAAGCCACCTGCTAACAGTTTTTGTAAATTAACCATTAGCACCGCCGCCTCTGCATCATCCAGGATTGCATAATAAAAAGGTAATTGGGCTGCTGTGATAATCGGCTGATTAGCCGCTGGAAAAGCATAGTGATTTAAGTCGGCAGGTTTAACCCAACGACAGGGCTGACCCAGTCCGCTGACGGCATCGCCGGTATAATCCTCGACGAGAAACACTTTTAGCTCTACAGCCAAGTCAGGATATTGATGTTGAATGGTAATTAGAGGCGTCTCAGAAATAACGGTTATACCCAACTCTTCATTAAGTTCACGTCGCAAGGCCTGCTCAACCGTTTCTTGAGCCTCGACCTTACCACCCGGAAACTCCCACAGCCCCCCTTGATGTAGTGTTTGATCCCTCAGAGAAATTAAAATATCACCTTGAGCGTTTTTTACGACACCAACGGCTACCTGAAGACGGGGTTGAATTGTCACAAACGGGAGTATTTAGAAAAGTGCTGTTAAAATATATTAGACGGCTTAAGTTCTGTACTCTGCGTTAATCTTTACATAGTCATACGATAAATCACAGGTCAATACTTCTTGAGTAGCTTCACCTCGACCCAATTTTACAGTGACCGTAATTTCTTCTCTATCCATCACTGCTTGCCCTGCTTCTTCAGTATAATCGACAGCGCGTCCGCCGTTTCTGACGATGCACACATCATCCAGGAAAAGCTGTACGTTCTCAAGGATCATATTTTCAACACCAGAGCGCCCGACCGCCGCAAGAATACGTCCCCAGTTGGGATCACTCGCAAAGAAAGCCGTTTTAACTAACGGTGAATGAGCAATCGTTTTACCCACTCGCACAGCCTCTTCATCATGTAAGGCTTCTTCCACGTTGATGCGGATTAATTTAGTGGCACCCTCACCATCTCGAATAATCGCTTCAGCCAATTGCTTGCAAACACTCATCACTGCATGGGCAAAAATCGTATAATTTTCGGTGCCAGCCATAATTTCAGGTGCCGTAGAACAACCACTCGCCATTAAGATACAGGCATCATTGGTTGAGGTATCGCCATCAACGGTAATACGATTAAACGACTGCTCAACCGCCAGAGCTAAACATTCCTGTAAGAGTGCTTGATTTATTTTGGCATCGGTCGCTATAAAACCCAACATGGTCGCCATGTTCGGTTGAATCATACCGGCACCCTTAGAGATGCCATTAATAGTGATCGATTCACCGCCGACTGTAATGACTTTTGACACCCCTTTAGGAAAGGTATCTGTGGTCATAATCGCGTAAGCCGCTTTACCCCAATGATTGATTGCTAAATCTTTAATTGCAACCGGTAAAACTGCAGTTATTTTGGCAACAGGTAACGGTTGACCAATCACGCCAGTAGAAAACGGCAACACCTGATTTTCTTGCCCACCGGCCACCTTGGCGAGTTCGGCACAGGATAATAGCGCATCATGCATGCCTTGTTCCCCTGTTCCGGCATTGGCATTACCTGAGTTAATCAATAACCAGCGAGGTTGATGGGCCAGATTTGCCTTCGCCACATGAACGGGGGCGGCACAAAAAGCATTCTGGGTAAAAACACCCGCACAGGTCGCCTGCTCCGGCATCTGAATCACTAGAATGTCATCTTTAACCGTTTGCTTAATACCTGCACAGGCTGTGCCTAACGTTATTCCAGCTACGTCATGCATGGTTGGAAAATCACACTGTCCTACCGCCATCGCTTAACCCTCATTTTGTTTGAAAAATAATGTGATGTTTTTAATCTTCCGGACGCGTTGTTCCATGCGCCTGGATTGCTTATTTAACTTAACCATAATCTCCGGTTGCGTAGTCACTACAAAAGGTAAGATAAGCTCTAGTTCAATCAAGCCATTTAAATAATGAATTTTAAAATCGATGATTGAATCTTTAAAGT
This sequence comes from uncultured Methylococcaceae bacterium, assembly GCA_903859415.1. GTDB lineage: Bacteria > Pseudomonadota > Gammaproteobacteria > Methylococcales > Methylomonadaceae > Methylobacter_C. Next base: position 35,433 of record CAIOMN010000272.1, on the reverse strand, counting down.
CTGACATATATTTATCTATTAAGCGTTTTACTTCGCCACGCTTTAACGGCTTGTTCTTTTCAAATAAACCTTCATCATCTTCAGGATCAACATGTACCAAGACATCCATAATGTCATCAAAACGGCTAATTAATTCATCTCTAACCGTGTCACCAATGGTATGTCCCTCAGAAACGGTAATCCGTGGATCAACCACAATATGCGCATCAATTAAGGCATCCTCACCCATTTGCCGCGTGCGCAATAAATGAATACCTTCTACCCCATCAATCGTCATAATGGCCTTACGAATTTCAGAGACCAACTTAGGGGGCAATGACGTATCAACCAATTCTTTAATGCTGTCGAAAATCAGGTTTAAACCGATTTTTGCGACCATTAAAGCTACCACGATAGCAGCAATTGCATCGGCTAAAGGATAACCCAACATCACTGCCCCGATACCCAATAACACCACGATCGAAGAAATGGCATCACTCCGCTGATGCCAGGCATTAGCGAGTAATAATTTTGAACGGGTTTGCCGAGCGATACGTTTGGTGTAATGATACAGCCATTCATTAACCAAAATAGACAAGCCCGCAATCCCCATCCCATAGGGATTGGGCACTGGTAAGTGTTCGGGGTGGGCCATACGTTCCAGCACAGACCACGTAATTCCCCCCGCTATAAGAACTAAACTAACTCCTAAAATAACGGTTGCAATGGTCTCAAAACGGCGATGACCATAAGGATGTTCATAATCGGCCTCACGACTACCCATTCTAACCGCAATAATCACCAAAAAATCACTGAGTAAATCTGATAATGAATGGATACCATCTGCAATTAAAGCCGCGGATTGCACCAAAAAACCAAAACCAATCTTGATAAGCGTCTGAAAAACATTAACACCCGCACCCACATAGCTGGCTCTGGCTTTTAGTTTATTTGCTCTAGCTGAATCAAGGGTTTCAGACATTACTCACCCACTCTAATGGTTATAATATATTCGTGATTTCCCGAACTTGTTTCAAGCACCGTATGACCATTAATCCGACACCAGGCCGGAATATCATGCATAACCCCAGGATCTGTACAGATAACTTCTAATAAATCACCCGGCTTAAGCTGTTTTACTTTATCTTGAGTCCGGATCACCGGCAAGGGGCAAAGTAAACGCCGTGCATTTAAGGTTTCTTTGATTGCTTGCATTGTTTATCGTTTACACATGCCATTCATTAGGCACTTCTTCTTTGGCAAAAGGTTTAACCTGAATGACTCTATCTGAGCCGTCTTTTTCAGTGACCGTGATATCCACTTGCTCTGCGTCTCGGCCTTGTCCATATCGGGCTACAACTCTAGCTGAAAAATAAATATCTTCAGCAGATAATTCACCATCGATTAAGGCCAAAGGACCGGGATGACTGGAGCAATGCAGGCTTATAAATTCTTTTTTATACCCTTGTAAAAAGCGTCCCTCGCCTTCTTCTCTGGCTATTATCAATTTGAAATGGGGCTTAGGTCTAATATGCCGACCTACTTTTAAGAGCATAATATCATCTAATTCGTAATCTTTAGACCCTTGCGCTTTCCACAAATCGACCAGTTTTGCTGAGTAGAACTTATCCGTCAGAAAACAACAGCCACCGGCGGGTTGCGAATAATCTTCGATACCAAACTCCTTGGCCATCTCCATTTGAGGCTTGCGTGACCGGCCGGTAATACTATAAAGCTTTTCTCTATCCACCCAACCTTCAATTTCCGGTAAGGTTGCAGGTAGATTTTTAGCGCACATCGGGCGCAATAATAAATCATCAGCCCCGGATTGTTTAGACACAATCGGCATTTTTGATTTTGTTTGCGACATGGGTCGTTGACCAATCACTTCACCGGTAATGATAAAGTCAAAATCATTTTCAACTATCCATTGTTTGGCCTTGTTCACCATAAAGATCTTACAATCCAAACAAGGATTCATATGCGTCCCATAGCCGTGCCGGGGATTAATCAAGACCTTTTTATACTCTTCAATCACATCCACTATATGCAGTTTGATGCCTAATTGTTCTGCAACCCATAAAGCATTATTACGATTTGGCTTCGAGCTGTTGTGCTCACGAATCGCATGAGTATGACCTTCGACGCAAAAACCGGTAAAAAAGTTAATACCTTCAACATGAATGCCCTGCTCCATGATGACTTTTGCTGCCAGCATTGAATCCAATCCACCCGAAATTAATGCGACTGCTTTTCTTTGTTTACTCATAACACCTTTGTGTTTAAAAATAGATTATACCGCGACCTGAAACCCACTAAAGTCGGATAGTCGGTTCAAGCATCGCAAAAATTCTGGCGACGGCCCCCTGATTTTGCTTAAGAAAGCGCTTACCGTTTGCTACCAATGCTAAGCGCTCACTCGGTTGCTGATACAGCGTTAAAATCGATTTAACAACAGCGTCTTTATCCTGACATTGAATAGCCGCACGCTGATTCAAAACCTTTTTGGCAATCTCTTTGAAGTTGTTCATATACGGACCAAATAGCACAGGAATCCCGACAGCCGAAGCTTCCAATATATTATGCCCTCCGCTAGGCACCATACTGCCGCCGACAAAAGCTACATCAGAAGCCGCATAAATAGTTTTTAACTCACCCATCGTATCCACCAGATAAATATCGACTACTTCAGTCACTGTTTCGCCGCTTGTACGAGTAACTACTTTTAAGGGCTGTTGTTCACACAGCCGTTTGACCTCAGTAAAACGCTCTGGATGTCTAGGCACTAATAGCATTAATAACTCAGGTATCTGTGGCTTAATATCTTTATAAATGTCCAAAAAAAGGGCTTCTTCATCTTTATGGGTACTTGCTATCACCCACACAAATCGCTTAGAAAACAAGGTCTGTTTTAAACGAGCCCCGTCTTCAATAATGTCAGCAGGCACATGAATATCAAACTTTATATTGCCTAAAGTTTTTACTTTATTAGCTTCTGCGCCGATACTAATAAATCGCTGCGCATCTTCTTCTGTCTGGGCAGCAATCATGCTGACATTGCTCAGGGTCTGATGAACCAGGCTGGAAATTTTTTGATAACCATGCGCGGACTTTTCTGATAAACGCGCATTAATCAGATATAAAGGGATTTGATTTGCACCACAAGCCGCAAATAGATTGGGCCATATTTCGGTTTCCATAATCACTGCTAACTTTGGCCTGAAACAGCGGATAAAGCGATTAACGGTATCAGGCATATCATATGGGAGATAAACATGGCTTACGCTATCTTGCATCACCGCTTTGACTCGATCTGACCCAGTTGGTGTCGTCGTCGTTACTAAAAGCTTAATCTCTGGAGAGTGCTTTTGTATTTGCCGAAGCAAAGGAAACAAAGCCTCAGATTCACCTACAGAAACAGCATGAAACCAAACTACGTTATCAGGAAATTCTTGATGATAAAAAGCGAACCGTTCTCGCCATCTACTTCGATAAGAAGGTGCTTTAATACTGCGCCAAAGCAGGCGCAAAAGTATGAAGGGAACTAAAAGATAAAAAAGAAATGTATATAAAAATCGCATCGTTTAAAACCGCAAGATACAAGGTATAAGATTTAAAAAGCTAAACGCTTACACCCTATAACCTTGCGTTTTTATAAATTATGCTTCAGCTGTAACTTTAATAGTCAGAGTTACGATTACATCAGAATGCAGATTGATGTCAATAGCATAGTCGCCTAGGTGACGAATAGTACCGTGTGGCAAACGAATTTGATGTTTTTCGATTGCAATACCCGCTGCAGTAATCGCTTCAGCAATATTATGAGTTCCGATAGAACCAAACAGCCTACCTTCATCACCCGCTTTATGAGCGATAACGATTTGCAATTTACCCAATTCATTACCCAATTTTTGAGCGGCAGCCAGTTTATCTTGTGCGGCTTTTTCAAGTTCAGCACGACGAGCTTCAAATTCGGCTATTTTAGTTGCAGTAGCTGCAACCGCTTTACCTTGTGGTACAAGATAGTTTCTGCCGTAACCGTTTTTAATAGTGACCTTATCACCTAGGTTACCCAAATTTGCTATCTTTTCAAGAAGAATAACTTCCATCTTTTAATCCTCACCTTTCGGTTATTAGCCGATTATTTATACGCCATCAGGCGTATGTTGATTCGATTTTATTTTTCGTAAGTCTAACCACGGATCACTGACACCGACTAGGGCAACAAGCAACATCAAATGCGGTATCAAAAATAGGGTTATATAGAGCATCGGCACCATAAAACGTCCTAACTTCATCTTTGCAAAATAGGTATGCAATATTGACGTCCCAGTGACTGTATATAATATAAACAGCAAGATAATAATATTCCAGGCTATTTCAGATACTTCACCAGAAGTCACTAAAGCAACGCCTACAATTGCGACACTCGCTATTGATAACCAGGTCTTAGTAGACATTAATAAGTATTCTTGCTTAAAACCACCCGGATTAAAAAGATTCGCTTGCCACCACCGACCTAAAAATAGTCCAAACAACAAACCCAATACTGAGCCTGCAGCAACTATGCCTGTCATGTAATGAACAAGAATTTCTATTTTATCCTGTATTTCAGCTACTGGCGCATCCGCTGGAATCATCTGTGCAAGCACAGCGCTCCACATCCCGGCAGGCTCAGAGCTAAACAGATAAAATACAATAACACCCAATACACCCAGTAGTGTGGCAATTTCAACCGCCAGCGATAAATGCCGACCTTCCCTTAAGATGATTGAAATCAGCCAAACGGGCAACCATAAAACCAGAACGTATAGAAATGCGAACTGAAAATTACCTGTTGCAAAGAATCCTAATATACTTGCTGCTAAAGTAGAACATCCCAGGATAATTAATCCTTCGAATGCCCCTAGTCTCAAAGTGACAAGAGCCACTGTGGCAGAACTTAAGACACTGACGGGAGGCATCATTAGAGACACTAACGCAAGCGATGAAGCCACTATCATGGCTTGCACCCTGCCTCGCATTATATAGGTCGCTAAAAAATTCACTGCCTCTCCGCTATGTTATTGTTTGTTATTTATGTGCGTCACAGAATGGTAGCAATGCGATAAATCGCGCGCGTTTAATTGCAACACATAATTGTCTTTGATACTTTGCACTGGTTCCAGTGATACGACTAGGAACAATTTTTCCAGTTTCAGTAATGTAATCGCTTAACAGATCAAGATCTTTATAATCGATCTCTGTGCCACCCTCTGCGCTGAACCGGCAGAATTTTTTGCGTCTAATGTTACGTGCCATAATAATTTCCGTAATCCAATAAGTTAAAAAGTTTAATCAACGATGATATCGTCAGCGTCAAAATCGACATCGTCTAAATCAACATCGTCTAAATCAACATCACCTGTAGCCGGAACGATTACCGCTTCTCTGGCAGCGGCATCTCTTGCACGAGATTCAGCCGCTTTATTTTCTTCAGCTGTAGATGTTGCAATAATAGAAGGTGCTGTAATGGCTACTTTTTGCGATAAAGTAAGACTACGTAAAATAGCATCATTAAAACGGAAACCACTTTCCAATTCTTCTAATGTTGCTTGATCAACTTCAACATTCATCAACACATAATGTGCTTTGTGAATTTTTCTTATAGGATAAGCGAGGTGTCTACGACCCCAATCTTCCAAACGGTGAATTTTACCTGATGCCGCGTCAATAGTTGACTTATAACGGTCAATCATTGCTGGAACCTGAGCAGATTGGTCCGGATGGACTAAAAAGACAATTTCATAATGTCGCATTATTTTTCCTTTCGGTTAAGCCTTCCTTCTCTGTCTTAAAAAGAAGGTAAAGCAAGGAGGAGCGGGGTGCTCCGTAGAACCGCGTATTATAAACGGTTTTTTTGTTACTTCAAAACAATATGTTGCAATTGAAATAACTAATTACTTAATTTTATTTAAATAAAAAACTTTATAGCCATCTGTTATTCAGACATAAAGTGCTGCCATACGCCGCCAATAATAACCGCTGTGAGCTCTGTGATCCCAAACAAACAACTGATGATTTATACTCTTTTGATGCAATATTGAGCTCAGGTGCTCGTTATTTGATAAAAAGGGATCTTCTCTACCGATAACCAAGATAATATCCATTTCTCTTAACTTACTTAACCGAAATGAACAATCTAAATTGGGTAGAAAGTGACTCGGGGTATGAAAATAAATATCTTCGTTATAAAAGCCATCAAATAGATCATCAAAAAACTCTATGCTTAGAGTCAAGTCGTAGCGTCCTGAGAATGCAACTAACTTTTTAAACAGTTCAGGATACCTAAACGCTATATTGGCCGCATGAAAAGCACCTAGGCTTAAGCCATGAGAAATCACACATTCATGCGGATTTTTATCATGCATGAAGGGGATTACCTCGTTTATTATATATTCTTCAAACTGGATGTGCCGCGAAATACGCCCTGAGGGATGCGCCCATCGACAATAAAGGCTTTCAGCATCAACTCCATCAACACAATAAAGTTGCAAATAACCTTGCTGAATTTTGTCCTTTAAAGACCCGACAAGCCCCAGCTTTTCATACTCATAAAAACGCCCAAACCGAGACGGAAAAACCAACACCTTAGCGCCTGCATGACCGAACACTAATAGCTCCATATCGCGCTGCAACCGGGGGCTCCACCATTTGTGATACTCACGATTCATCTGGCTTCCTATATTTTATTACTATATTGGTTCAAAACATTAAATCTCATCTGACAGTACTATTAACCCACTTAATGAGGCAAAAAACTCATCGAGCTCGAGCATTAAAGCAGAGTCTTGCTGCTCCTGATGACTGTATTGATGATGCCCCGCTTCTAAGACAAACAAGTGCTTTTCACAGGATAAAGCGTTAAATATCGCAAACTGCCCTGGAGGAGCAACGCATGGATCATATATTGCGCAAGCGCAATGCATCGGTATCTTAATCCGTTTTGCTGCGAAAGCGGCATCGAAGTAGCGCAAAACAGTCAGTACTTGTTTTTTATGCGTCAAATAATACTTTTGAACACTATTGGCACTGCCATTAGTAGCCAGCTTTAAACGCAAAGACTGATAACCAAAAGTAGGCACATTTAAATGCGCTTTACTGATGCGTGTTTCACAAGCCAACGCTAAAGCGCCAATCCCTCCTCCGAAGCTGATTCCCATATAACCCAGACAGCCTGCAAGATGTGGGAACAAGGTTAATAAGGCGCTCACTGCTAACCATACATCTTCAACACAGCCACCGATAATATAACGATCTTTGTCGTTAATATCATGTAACACATGCCAATTAGGATCTGAAGAAATAAAAGGGGAGGCGCTTTGTGCTAGACCCCGAAAACAGGGAAAAAACAACGCGGCATCTTTAAAAGGAAAATGAAAGTCTGGCCCATCGCGTCCGCCATAGCCATGCCCAACAATAAAACCTCGCCTCACCTCACCCGAACTTGGCAACAATAACCAGCCTCGAATAAGAAAATCACCCATCGACTTATAACTGATTTCAAATACCCGCCAACCGCCTTTATTCTCAGATATTATTTTTGTCTGTGGCACTGGATCAAGCTCTAAAGCATTTTGATAACGCAACTGCCAAAACAAATCAAAATCTTTAGGCTCTTTTTGCGCTTTTACCGTAAGTAATTGTTCAAGCGAGTAACCATAACTGGGATCAAAAGGGTATTGACTATTATCCATAAAAACTTTACTAATCTTTGCTTAAACAGTTAAACATTAAAAAAACCTAACGCCCGTCATTATAACACAGCAAATATGACAGCTTTATCACGCATAAAACCAATCCTCGTCAAAGAGCAAGTGCCATTTAGCAACGAAATTAATGCCGCAACGCTATTCCAATCAAAAACTTATTTCATTAACCACTTTCAAGTTGACTTAATTTAGCCACATTTATAAATATTGCTCTATCACTTCTAGAAAATATGTGGTAAAAAGCATAAAAAATAATTACAACTTTAGCAGTTATAGCTTTAACAGATTCTCAGAAAGCCAATATAAGAAGAACAACTTGAAGCCAAAAAATTAACTATTGAAAAATACACCACACTAATGTATTTTTCAAAACATTTTTAATAGTATTTGTGATCTCTCAGGATGTTAAAGAATAACGCTATTATTTTATTATTAAGTGTTTCGTTGATAGTAAACTCGGAATTAAAAGCCGAAACAAAACATCAAGATCATTTTAGGCACCAAATTATTTTGGCTGAGTCCAATCATCGCTATGATATTGCTGAAACTGCATTAGAGCACTGGCTCTCAATTGATGGGAATGATCCTGAAGCATTATATTTTCAAGCCCACATTAACATCCTAAAAGGTGATATTGAAACAGCCAAAAAACAGGTTTCTGGGCTTGAAAAGTCACACCCAACCTATTCCGGCTTAAATAAACTAAAAAGTTTACTTGAAGCATCAAGTACAAAAAAAATCCAACTTCAACAAGCACATTTTTTAGCTGGTAATCAGCGCATTAAAGAAGCTGTTACTCTTTACGAAGAGCTATTTCCTCATGGAATGCCTACTGCAGCAATTGAAATTGAATATTTAAATCTGGTTTCAAAAAGAAGTAATGCAGACTTTAACAAGGTCAAAAAAATACTCCAGGAAAGAAACGCCCAATACCCAGACAATCCTGAATATAAATTGGCCTTAGCCAATACAATCACTCAAAAAACACCCAATGATAAAGAGTCTATAACAACTTTTAAGCAGTTATCTGATAGCGAACACTTTAAAGGCAAAGCTGCTTACTCTTGGCAAAGCGCCTTAACAGATGTGCCTGTTAACAAACTAACTGAGGCCGAAATAGACGACCTGATCAATTCATTCCCTAATAATGAATCAGTGAGCGCGACTGCCAAACAATTAAAATCAGCACTAGAGAACTATAATAAACAAATTAATGACCCTGGCTATAAAGCAAAGTTACAAGCTGCCAAACTTTTAAAAGGAAAGAATTATTCGTTAGCAAAAAAGTTTCTCCTATTAGCTAATAAAATTCATCCCACAGATCCACAAAATTTTAATGGCTTGGGACGGATCAGCCTTGCACAGGGAAACTATAAAGAAAGCCTCGATCTATTTATTCAGGGCAGTAATCTAGATAACAGCCGCAAAAATAGTTCTGAGTGGAGCTCACTTATAACTACTGCCCGATACTGGGGTCTTATAAAGGACGCAGAGAATTTAGCCTCGTCTAATGAACAATCAGCCGTTAATTCTTACAAAGCGGCTATTACACAAAATCCAAAAGAAATATTTGCTTATCTAGCGATTGCAAAAATTTTAGCCAAAAATAATGACTTTGAAGGAGCAGATAGTTTCTTTGCTCAAGCTTTAAAAATTGATAAAAATGATCGTGAAGCTCTTCTTGGTAGGATTTATTTGAGGGCTAATAACGATAAGCTAAACGAAGCACTTGCTTTGGTAGATAACTTATCTGATCAACAAAAGAAAATCATCACAGACAACTTTGACGATATAAAAATTAAATTATTTGTAGCTGATGCAGAAAGCGCATTGAGCCAACATGATCTAAAAAAAGCCAATGAAAAAGTATCGATTGCGAAATCCTTTAAAACCGTTGATCCCTGGCTAACTTTCCGTGTTGCCAACATATTAAACCTGCTTAATCAAAAAACTGAAGCGAAATTTATTTTTGACCAACTACTAGCTAACGCTAAACCATCGACTGATCTCTATTTTTCGACAGCACTATATCTAGATAAACAAGACAAATTCCTTGACGCACTAAATGAAATAGATAAAATCGATCCAAGCCAACGCACACCTAACATCATTAGTAACCAACGTAGGATTTGGATTAACTATCAATTTTCTCATGTTAACGATTTACTCAAGTCTGACAGACAACAAGCGATGATTCATTTACACGAAATTGAACCAAAACTAGAAAATGATACTGATCAACTGATTAATCTTTCTAACTATTGGCTTAACATCAATGAACCAGAACAGGCAAAACGTATAGTCGACTCACTCAAAATCAACGAAAAGTGGCCATTAGATACCAAATTGGACTATATACAACTGATTTATAACCTGAAAGAATTTGATAAACTAGCCACTGTAGAAAAATCTATTAATATATCATCTGCTTCAAGTGACGAGAAAAATCGTTATCATAAACTAATGCGGGACTATAAAATTAATAAAGCAAAGCAATATTTTGCAGAAGGCAAAACAGTTGAAGCAAATGAACTCTATTATTCTCTATTACTGGATGATCCCATATTTAGTGCCATTTTTGAGCACTATGTAAAAACTGGAACCAGTATCTCTAACAGTAATAATAAATCAATGATGGCGGATTGGATTGAAAAGAATAAAGACCGGTTATCGGTTGCTGACGAGTACTCTCAGTTTCAAACAATAAAAAAGATACAAATACTAGATCAGCTGGGTCAACAAGAAGAAGCTGAAAATGCTATGAAAGAAATGTTGGCTGATCATTCAAACGGGGATCAGGCTCTATACACCGCATCCGAGATTGCCTTGAAAATCAAGAAATGGGATACAGCTGAAGCCTTAAGTTATGCTGCATTACAATCAAATAAAATGCCAAACCCCACTCGAAATGCTAATGCAGCACTACTTACTGATAATGAAAAAAAACAGCTATACTTAACTGATAACGATAACTGGTTGGCCAAAAATGTTAAAAAAAATATTGATCAGTTGCGGGATAAAACAGATGGTTATGTCTCCGTTTTCCCTGACTATCGTTTTGGGACTAACACCAATGTAATTGGCGCATCTATTGAAGGAAAGCTCCCTTACAAAAATATGGGACATTTTATTTTCCGTATTAACCCACTTTCCCTGAGCGCCGGAAGCCAAGACTTAAATCCAAAAGACTTCGGTAGCTCACTATTACGACCCTGTTACCCAAACTGCGGCCAACACCAATCCACATTACAAGCGACTGGTGTTGGATATAATATTGGATGGATGGGTAATCATTGGATGGCCGACATTGGTAGAACCCCCGAAAACTTCTTGGTTACCGACGTTATAGGCGGGCTACGTATTGATGGCGACATAAAAAGTTTTTCCTGGGCCATCACTGCAGGCAGAAGAGCAGTAAGAAATACCGTATTATCCTATGCTGGACTTGTCGATCCCAATACAGGAAAAACGTGGGGAGGAGCAAGGCAATCTGGTGTTGGCTTTAACTTGGGTTATGATAATGGAGGCCCAGTAGGTATTTGGTCGAACTGGCAATACCAAAGAATAACGGGCGAAAATATTAAAGATAATAATAAACTGCAAGGGCAAATAGGTCTATATGGAAATATCTGGCGAAGTAAAAATGATATAAGCAATGTGGATTTAGGATTAAACACTCTCTTTATGAGTTACGATAACAATCAAAATGAATACACATTTGGACACGGTGGTTATTTTAGCCCAAAATTTTATGCATCGTTTTCAGTCCCTATAACGACCTATGGACGTTATAGGGACTGGTCATATTTAGTAAGATTATCGGGAGGCTACTCTATGACACAGACCGATAATGCAAATTACTATCCTAATGACCCAAGCCTACAAGCGAGTGCCATGGCACTTGGCGCATCTCCTGTTTATCTTGGAAGTAATAGTGGTTCAGTGATTTATGGTATTAATACCACCTTGGAAAGACGCTTGACAACCCATTGGTCTATTGGTGCTAGAGCGCAATTACAACGCTCTCCTTATTATAATCCCAGTAATATAGGCTTATATATAAAATATGACTTTAACGAACATTGGTCACCGATAGCTACACCACCAAAAGTACCCATGATTTTTACTGATTATATGGATTATTAAGTAGATAACAGAAGATCATCTATTCTTATTAAAAAGAAACTAATTATGAATACAAATAATGGCGCTGATTCAGAACAATCAATTACAAAAAATCGCTTAGGATCCACGATTGTTAAAACTGCTGAAAGCGAGTCTTCATTGACTATTGGAATTAGTAACTTAACCCCTTCCCATGGCTCTATTGAAAAAAATGGTTTGTTTATTATTACAGCCCCCACTTTTACCTATTCTAAGTCAATTTTAATTCAAACAATTTTATTTAACCCAACAACAAAAACAGCATTAATTTCTCTCAAAGAAAATAATGAGCTATTAAAAGTTTCTAATCAAATAAATAAGAGGCTATTTAAAGTTTATAAGAGTGGGAACCTGCTTTTAAATTTCGCAAATAAAACTCGGACCGAAACTTTATTTGATGACATTGCTGAAGATATAAAAGATAAAGTATTTGAATCAATTGATCTAATTTTAATTGATATTTATCAAGATATTTTTGCTCCAATGCAGACTGATGAATTAGCAAAAACTATTTCATCCTGGCAAAACTGGTTAATTAATCAAAAAAAAACCTGTGTATGGATAATTCATGGTGACCAGGCATCACAGCTTATAAAAAGCAAAGCCTCAACATTGCTTAATATTTTTAATGGGTTAGCCACTATTAAATTTAATCATTCAAACATAGACTATGAAGTATTATTTTGGCATCTTTATTCGTCAATTAATACGAAGACTTCATTTAGCCTACAATTCAATGAAATAAAGTGTGAAATTAGTGCCAATATCGATCAAGAGTCACGCAGTGAAACAACACCACAGTTATCGATATCCCACGATAATCGTGTTTTAGTTATAAAATCCCAAAAGGACTTAGAGGATATTTTCCCCCAAGAATGGGAAGTTTTTAATTCCCTTGAGACATTGGAAGCCAAAATCAGCATTGATTCTAGCGCTACGATAATTTTCTATATAAACTCTAATATCAATATCAGGTTTATATCAACTAAAATCCTTGAGTTAAGGAAAAAAGCAGGACGACAATTAAAAATAATTTTAAGAGAAACAGAACACTGCTTAAGAGTAAAAGAAGAAAGACTCCTAATTGACGTCGGAGCAAACTTGATTATTCCTTATAATGTTGCCTTCTTAAGATTTGTAACAATGGTTTACGCAATACAGGGGAGTTACTTTATACGTAACATACCCCATTACATTGATGAAGCACATGACACAGAGATGGAAGCCCTTAGAAAAAATTTTCTACCATTAACTGAGTTTATTAAACAATCTATTTTATTAGTTGAGAATAGCCAAAGAATTCAAATTAATTCTTCATTACTTAAATTTGCAATAGATAAGTCTATCCCAATTGAGGAAATAGTTGCATTAATTAAAATAAAGCGTAATGGCGATATTTTTACCCTAACTGAAAGTTGTTTATATCTGTTTTTGTTTCAATGTGAAAAATCAGAAATTAAAAATGCTTTAGCTCATATATTCTCACTACCCGTTGATGACTTATTTTTTGCCCAAGAATATTTTTCATTCAGTGATGACATCAAAAATGAACTTGGATTGCTTGCGTCCGAGGAATATGAACTCCCTTATCAACTGGATAATGACCAGCAATTACACTTTGAACATAACATGGATGTCGAATATAAAAGAGGAATCAGACAAGCCGCACGCCCCGCACCATTAACTTTAATTGGTTGATTTACAATGAATATCAGCGATTTTATTATTACAGTAACTGTTTCACTCTTAACAGGCATCAGTATAGGATTAGTATTAGTAAGAGCATGGACTCTTCTATTAAGCTTAATAGCGACGATAACTAAAAAACCAAAAGTATTAAAATCCGTTAACTTTACAGAATTCTTTTCAATCGAATCGAGGAATTAATTTGAAATCAAGTAATACCAATTTAGGTATATGGAATATTTATTTCATCATAAAGCTGATTCTAGTTGTAAACGGCGTAATTGAATTAAACTTCCTAAAAAATATCGCATTTATAGCATTCCTATTAATGCCTTTAAAAAATAGGTCTATCACTATTCTGCGGCAGGTTATTGCTATCCCTTTAGCACTCCTACTTTTTTATGAAGACACCTATTTACCACCAATAGGACATTTATTTGCTCAATTTGAACAAATATCGAAATTCGATATCAGTTATATAATCGAGTTAGTTACCCGTTTTGTTTCACTTAATTTTGTCTTGATAGTATTTATCAGCACAGTGTTCTACTTTATGTTTTATAAAACACTTCGTGTTTCTGTCCTGGTCATCGCAAGCATAATTCTTGTTCAAATTACTCATACTACTCCTCATTCACCTTCTGCAATAAATAATGAAATTCAACCCATTGCTAGCTTTAAAACACCATTAAAAACAAATGGAACTGATACCTCAGAAAAGGGGCAGCTTAATAATTATAGAAATGAGTTTTTCACTAAACAAGCCAGTTTGAATATTCCATTCCAAATCAACTTACAGAACAAAACAAAATTTGATATTTTGGCTCTAAGTATTTGTTCGTTGTCCTGGGAGGACATTAAATATTTCAAACTGGAAAATCATAAGCTGTTAAATGAATTTGATATCTTGTTTGAAAATTTCAATACCGCGACTTCATATAGCGGTCCAGCCTTAGTACGTTTGTTAGAGGCTAATTGTGGTCAAAAATCACATTCTGAAATTATGTCTAAGGTATCAAATGAACAATGTTATTTATTTAACAATCTAAAAAAAATTGGTTATGATACGGAACTCATCCTTAATCATAATGGTGTTTTTGACAACTTTTCAACATTACTTAAAGATAAAGGTAGACTGGAATCATCGCCTTTCCGTTTCAATGTAAAACCCTATCTTTTGAATTTTGACAACTCACCCGTTTACCGAGATAAGGATATTTTTAATCAATGGATAAAGAACCGAGAAAATAGTTTCGAAAGCAAAAAGTTTACTTTATATAACACTGTGAGCTTACATGATGGACTTCACTTTGAAGCTAATAAATCAACAACTTCTTCTGAGACGTATGAAAAAAGATTAGTTACATTATTAGATGATCTATATGAAATAATAGACAGTCTGAAAAAAACTAATCACCCTATCGTTGTTCTACTTATACCAGAGCATGGTGCCAACATTAAAGGTGATAAAATTCAAATTGCAGGTATGCGAGACCTACCTAGCCCCGGAATAACTAACGTCCCAGTTGGACTAAAGATAATTGGTAATAGCATTCAGCGGATAGGATTTCAGCAACACGTTATTCAACAAAGTAGTTATTTAGCGATTGCGCACCTAGTAAATCAGCTACTTGAACAAGATATTTTCAGTAAAGAAGAGTTCGATCCTGGAAGTTTGCTGAAAAACATCCCTGAAACGCCGATGCTTTCTGAAAATGATGGTTCAATTGTTATGCGATACAATAATAACTATTACTACTCATTTAATAACGACGAGTGGACTGCATACAATCAGTAAATACTAGGAGATATTGAAATGAAATACGAAAAAAATGATGTAAATGAGCTCTATGAAAGCATTAATGTTGATGCTAACTTTTACGTTGAAATTAAAGAAAATGAATACCTTACAAAAATAAAAAATAAATGGCTGCTTATTAATGAAATAGTATCATTTGTTAACGAAAATCCTTCAAACTATAACAACAATAGAACTGCTTAAATGCGAATCTTGTGCGTTCAAGGTATTCATTCATCTGTTGGTTCAACAACAGTAGTGGCAAACGCCTCTCGAATTCTAAAAGAGCTAGGTCATGATGTGTTAGTATTTGATTTAAATCCAAATAATTTATTGCGCTTACATTTTAATATGGATTGGCAAAATCCTAGCGGATGGGCATCAAATATTAGCCATGAAAAACCATGGTTTAGTGCAGCTTTTGAGTGTGAACAGGGAGTTCGCTTTATTCCTTTTGGCCAAATTAATTATAAAAAACTCCAATCCTTATTAATTAACTCCATTGCAGAAACTTGGCTACCAGATCAATTAAATTTACTTAATTTGTCTAATGACTCATGGGTAATTATAAATATTTCTAGCGAACTTAATGAGTTAAGTACTCAAGCATTAAAATCAAGCGACATTATCATAAGGGTAATTGAGCCCCAGATAAATTCTTTATCACAGCTCATAGACTCGATTCAGTCGTCTTACATTTATGAAGACGTATCACTGATTAATAAATCATTTTATTTAATTAACAAATTAGAACCAACTAGTTTGCTTGATTATGATGTCGCGTTAATACTGAAAAAGCTACTATTAAACAAAATAATTCCTGTAACAATCCATTTTGATGAAAATATCAAAGAGGCGTTAGCCAATAAAACAACTGTAACTATACATGCACCAAAATCACCTGCTGCAATTGAATTCAGAGCACTTGCAATTTGGTTAATAAACCATTTCAATCGATAGTGAATAATCATGTCTACAAGAGATCATTTCAATAAAGACACAAAACTGCCTATTGATGTAAAATTATTCTTTATTATTAATCAATCGACTATTGGTAAAGACTGGGTTGTATTCAAAAAAACTTTATTAGCTGATAACACACCACTATTTAGCATTTTAGTTGGAATAGTATTTTTTGCTTTTTGTTATGATGATAACAGAAAGAATGCTGCCCAAATTTTCAAAAAACACTTCCCTCACGTCAATTTTTCAGAGCCTACGCTGGCTGATATTCTTCGTTTCTTCTTACAATTATTGTGGTTATCGACTGTACAATCAAACAGAACTAAAAATAAAATAATTAACTTAGACTTTATTTATTTAGCTTTAACTTTTATAAAACTGAGTCTTCTCTTACCGCTTGAAAAAATTTCTATTTCAACCGACCGTATGCTCAACAAAGTTGAAATTTCAAATATGAGCCTCAGTAATAAGTTTGAGAGTCAGATATATTTGCTATTTGCAGGTCTATTAGCGATTATTTGTTTCTCAGTTCCTTTTACTACTTCAGCACAAGTCACCTTCAGTTTACTTCTTTTATTTGTAGCTTTCTTAGCCTATTCAACACCTGGAAAATTACCCAGATTAGTGCTTATTACTCTTTCAGTAACAATATCTTCACGTTACTTATGGTGGAGATATAACTCTACATTAAACATCGACAACAGTCTTGATGTATTTTTTGGCGTGATTTTAATTTTCGCAGAGACTTATGCATGGATTGTTTTGTTACTGGGATTTTTTCAAATAGTGTGGCCGTTAGAAAGAAAGCCTCTAGCCTTACCTGAAGATACTAGTGTTTGGCCAAGTGTAGATATTTTTATACCCACCTATAATGAACCGCTTGAAATTGTTAAAACTACACTTTTGGCAGCACTGGACATTGATTGGCCAAAAAATAAAATCAATGTTTTTGTTCTTGATGACGGTAATCGACCAGAATTTAAAATATTTGCAAATGAAGTAGGTGCTGGCTACATCACTCGTGATAATAATAATCACGCTAAAGCTGGTAACATTAACCATGCATTAACAATTACTCAAGGTGATTACATAGCAATCTTTGATTGTGACCATGTGCCTGTCAGATCATTTTTACAAATTACGATGGGCTCATTTTTAGCTGATATAAAACTCGCGCTTGTTCAGACACCACATCACTTTTACTCACCAGATCCATTTGAACGGAACATTGGTAATTTCAAACGCACCCCGAACGAAAATAATTTGTTTTATAGTGTTGTTCAAGATGGAAATGATTTATGGAATGCCTCATTTTTCTGTGGCTCCTGTTCGATATTAAAACGTGATCCCCTGCTAGAAGTTGGAGGTATTGCAACAGAAACAGTCACAGAGGATGCACACACCGCGTTACGTTTACACCGAAAAGGATATTCCTCTGCTTATCTAAATATTATTCAAGCTTCTGGATTAGCCACAGAATCATTGTCTGCACATGTTGGACAACGAATTCGCTGGGCAAGAGGCATGGCACAAATATTTCGTATAGATAACCCATTGCTTGGAAAAGGGCTAAGTATTAGTCAACGCTTGTGCTATACAAATGCAATGATTCATTTTCTAGGTGGAATACCCCGTTTAATTTTTTTGTTAGCGCCATTAGGGTTTCTTCTATTTCATAGTTATCTGATTTATGCACCGGCAATAGAGATTTTACTTTACGCTGCCCCTACACTGATACATGCCAATATCGCTAACTCCTATATTCAGGGTAGATATCGCTACTCATTTTGGGCTGAGATATATGAAACCGTTCTTGCTTGGTACATTGCCCGCCCTACAACAGTAGCATTGATTAACCCAAAAATCGGGAAATTTAATGTAACGGCTAAAGGTGGTTTAATCGAAAAAGACTATTTTGATTTAAGTATATCCAAACCCTACCTGACGCTAATAGTACTAAACATCATAGGTATAGTACTTGCGGTATACAGATATTTTTTTGGGCCGGATGACGAACAACTTACAGTAATTTTAAATTTTGCGTGGACAGCTTATAATCTAATATTGCTGGGTGGAGCAATCAGCGTAGCACAAGAAACAAAACAATTACGTACAAATCAAAGGATTGAAGCTAATACTGAAATTATAATTAAAAATAATTCAGGTCATTTATTTTGCGCAACTTTGCGTGATTTTTCGAGCGCAGGAGTAGGGCTTTACATAAATGATGAAACAAAACTTGAAAAAAATGAAATCATTCATATCCTAATTCCACGCGGTGATAAAGAATTCTTATTTCCTGTACGAATCACCCACGAAAATAAAAACTATATTGGAGCTATTTTTGAAAAGTTAACCATTCAACAACAACTTGAATTTACCCAATGTACTTATTCCCGATCAGATGCATGGAGCCTCTGGAACCAAAATTTCGCTAAAGACAAGCCTCTCTCAAGCTTAATATCAATTCTTAAAGTGAGCTTCCACGGCTATCTTATTTTACTTAGGATGCTCCCTCAATTTATTACAAAGCCTTTTTTGTTATTAAGCTCATTTATTAGCTATATCAAAACATTGCTACCTAAAAACATTATAGATAATACTCTTGAGTATAAGGACGCTTGATATGAAAGTCTCTGCAACAACTAAAATTTTATTCGCACTCTTTTTTTCTGTATTGTTTACTTTGTCGACACCGAGCTTTTGTGCACAACGTAATTTTTTTAAAGATAACGTGACATACACTGTTGATAACCCTCCAGTCATTGATGATGTAACCTCATTTGAACAATTGGGCATAAAATCAGCTATAAAATTGCAAGGGAATTTATCCAAACAATCAATTGGTTTTGGTTCTCGACTCGACGAATTAGTAACAGCTGCTAAAATTGACGTATCTTATATTTATTCTCCTACACTTTCAGAAGATGTAACTCAAGTGCGCGTACTCATAAATAACCAAGTTGCTGGATATTTTAGCGTTGACAGGAGTAAAGCAGGGACTCAAATTAAAAACACCATGCATTTTGATCCAAGGTTATTATCTAAATATAATGAAATTACTTTTGAATTAATTACTTATCGTGAGGAGCGCTGTGCAAACCAAGCACAAATGAGTGAGTGGTTTGAAATTAGTAAACAGAGTCAATTAGTGTTGACGGTACAGCCAATTCCACTAAAAAACGATTTATCTCTTTTTCCAAAACCTTTTTTTGATGTCAATGACTTTACCTTAGTAGAGATTCCTTTTATTTTTCCTGAAAACTCAAAGAATGAAACATTGGAACCTGCTGGAATTGCAGCTTCGTATTTTGGTAGTCTGGCTAAATGGCGAGTTATATCATTTCCTACTCTCACTAATCAGCTGCCTACAAAACATGCCATTGTGTTCGCTACTAACGACAAACGTCCCGATTTTTTAAAGGATCTACCCCCAGTAAGTAAACCAACTATTCAGCTCATTGCTCACCCAACCAACCCTTTTGTAAAATTATTACTGATCTTAGGACGTGACAAACAAGATCTCCGTACTGCAATTGAAGGTTTAGTTACTGGCTCTCCTATATTAGCAGGATCATTTACCGAAATTACCAATGTCAATATATTGTTACCTCGTAAACCCTACGACGCCCCTTCTTGGATGCCTCTTGATAGAGAAGTTAAATTAGGTGAATTAGTAGAAACCCCTACACAATTACAAACCCATGGTCGCACACCGACACCTATAATTCTGAATTTTAATATTGCACCTGATTTATTTACTTGGAAAAGCAGAGGTATTCCGATCAACATTAAATATCGATACTCGCCTCCAAATAAAGAGGATGACTCACAGCTATCTATGTTTGTAAACGACTTGTTTATTAAAGGTTTTTCTTTAAACAAAAACGGGATAAGCGGAGAGTCCGATAATGACAGAGTCAGAGTTCCACTCATTGATGATCTTGTATTTGGTGAAGAAAACAGAATTCTGGTTCCCGGGTTTAGATTAAGTACTCGAAATAGAATTCAATTTGAATATTCATTTAACAAACCTGAGGGTGGAGATTGTAGAGATTTAACGGCCGACTATATGTATGGTGAAGTTGATGGTGATTCCACGATTGATTTAAGTGGATTTTATCATTATATGCCAATGCCTGACTTAAGATCTTTTAGCAACCTAGGCTTCCCATTTACTCGATTAGCCGATCTTGCAGACACTGGGGTTATACTTAATAAAAACGCATCTGAGAGCGAAGTAGAAACCTACTTGGAATTATTAGGGTCATTTGGTTCTTCAACGGGACTATCGGCAACTAAATTTACTATTTTTGATTCTGCACCTTATAACGGAATTGAAGATAAAGACATACTCGTAATTGGTCAATTATCGACCCAAATTGTACAAGAAAACGATAAGAATAAATTAGCAAATGTTTTGGTATCAGAAATGAAAAAAGCGATTACCCAACCAATTCGTAATGCTGAAAATACAGAAATATTTCAACCAAACTATATAAAATCAGAGAGAACTGTAACAAGTCAAATCGAATTTAATAATAACAGTGATAATGAAGTGGGTGCGCTATTAAGCTTTGAGTCACCTTGGCAAAAAAACAGAAGTGTAGTAGCTTTGGTGGCATCACATCCGTCTAGTTTTAAGCAAATTATTTCAACGATCATGAATAGAAATCAGGTTGTATCAGGGTCTGTTTCATTATTTAGAGCTGGGGAGGTAGTTAATGTGCAAGTAGGAGAAACTTACTTCATAGGCTATTTGCCTATCTATAAGCTAATTTGGTTCGAATTATCAGACCACCCTATATTAGTTGGCCTGATCACATTTTTGATGGTTATCTTATTAATTACAACACTGTGGCGGCTATTTAAATATATTGCTTATAAACGCTTGAAAACATCCCGATAATTTTATTAGAAAAGAGCAATCAAAATGCGTTTTTTTTTTGTAATTTTGTTAATAGTAACCCCACTATTTTCACTTGCAAATGATGATACATGGAAAGATTGGGAGGAATTTAAAGCTATTTATATTTCACCTGAAGGACGTGTTATTGATGGAAGTAATCATAAATTGATCACAACATCAGAAGGTCAGGCTTATGCAATGGTATTTGCTTTGATTGCGGATGATAAGAAAACATTTCAACGTTTGCTAAATTGGACCGAAAGCAATTTAGCAAACAATGACTTAGCGGTTAACCTGCCCGCTTGGTTATGGGGCCTAAATAAAGAAACCTATAGTGTTTTAGATACAAATTCAGCTTCAGATGCAGATTTATGGATTGCTTACGCACTAACTGAAGCTGGACGAATTTGGAATGAATCTCGCTATGAATCATTAGGTTATTTTTTAGCCCAACGTATTTTACAAAAGGAGGCCGTACAAATACCTAATTATGGATGGATGGTCCTACCTGGATCAAGAGGGTTCCAAGTAACTACGACCTCATGGCGGTTAAATCCTAGCTATCTTCCAATACAGATTTTAAGACGTTTTGAAGTATTATTTCCACATTCAGTGTGGCATGAAATCACTGAAAATAGTATAAAACTCTTAAACCAATCTTCACCACTAGGATTTGCACCAGAATGGGCAGTTTTAAATACCAACAACCAAATTCAAGATGACAATAGCGATACTAAAATAGGAGGATACAATGCTATTCGAGTCTACCTTTGGCTAGGCATGTTAAGTGAAGATGAGCCAGAAAAAAAAGCGCTGATGAGTCATTATTCTCCCATGTTAAAAATTATTCAATCTGATGAGTTTGTGGCAGAACAATACGATATCGCATTAAAAACCCAATCTGGTTATCACCCCCTTGGATTTAAAGCTGCTGTATTACCATTTTTAGTCAGCGCAGAGGATTTAAAAACGACAAATAATTTTTTGAATGAGTTAATAACCAGAAAAACATCTTCCAAACCTGATCATTATTACGAGAATGTTCTTGTATTATTTGGGAAAGGGTGGCTAGACCATAAATATGAATTTACAAAGAACGGTATGCTTTCTCTTAACCCTCAAAAATGATGAGCCTAACATATATTAGAATAAAACGCTTTTCACTTAGCTAGGCAAAGCACTGATACAGACACTGATTAATAATAAACCCTAAACGAACGCTGAATTTGCTCAAATTCATAAAGATAGGGCTGAGCAATTTGGTGATTATTAGTAACAATGACTAAATCATGAGAAAATACCGAAGTGTTATACCAGTTAAAGCTACCTTCAATGACAATAGCATCATCAATAATACAATATTTAGAATGAATGGGTGAATACGGTACAGGGTGATCATCTTGACCATAGACCAAGCCTACAGCAATACCTGCATTCTTTAAGCGTTGTACTGCAGGTAATAAAGGTCGATTTAACTCATCAACCATAGAGCGCTCAACCCCAATACGACCTTCTCTTGCTAAATGCCCATTAAAAAGAATGTGCACATAAACCCCCCTAGTCTTTGCTTGAATTAAGGCCTCAACAACACTCTCATAGTGCTCCCCTAATAAGTCCCCCATTAAAAAAAGGCACAATCTAATTGAATATTTAGCGTGATGGATTTCAGCAAGGATTGCGTGATGAGGTCGATAAGGCTTGCCATTGAGCATCATTTGCCTGCCAAAGGTATAAAGCAAATTAAAATGGCTTAAGGGATCAACGCCATATTTTTGATTAACCCCCCCACGCTGACTCTGGAATATATTATCCAATAATCGGCACACACCCTTTGAACGAAAAGTCATTCCAGACTCCCAATTAGCCCACCAACGATCGAAGGTGATATTAAAAGAGCCTAATATGCAATCTTCATCATTAAAAATTACAAACTTTGTGTGCATATCAGGTTCAACTTCTATAAGATGATGTCGAGGTGTGCAAAATACGCCAATCAATTCAACACGAGCCTGCTTCAGACGAGCGTAATTATGACTATTAGTTAAGGTCATTTTGCGCCAATCAACAATACACTGTACCAAAACACCATGATGACTGGCATGAATCAAGTGGGAAATAAAATCTGAATCATCTATACAATCCACACTAACTTTTATAGTACACAAGCGCTCAGGGGTTTCCCACTTGCTACGAATCACCTTATCAATATGATCATGAAGATAACGTTTGGGATGATAAGGATGATATTGCTGCCCTTTGGTAAACTTTGGCGTCAAATTTAACGACTCAAAATGGTGGTTATACCAATCGACATCACTCTGCAATTCTGCTGAATTCAACTCATAAGTACGATACTCATTAACAGTTGACCAATCACTGCTAATCTTGCGAAATTGCGGATTGTCATCTTGTGCCTCATGACTGTTCATAAAAATGTAGTCTTTATGTGAGGCAATAGAATGTTCATTCAAATGGATAATATAAGAAAATTTAATACAACTTATCTTTCCAAAGTTATTAGAAAATGGGAGAACATAAAAATCACGCGTACATCGTTTATGTCTATCCCATTTAATATCATAGGCGTCAGTATCAACAACATAAGTTTCACATAGACCATGCTCACGATATACCTTGAGAACAACTTTTACATTAGCCTGAACCCCATAAAACACATCGAATTCTATTTTCCCCCAACGAACATTAAATTTCTCGTTATAATCATTAACTCTTTGAAAATAACCGCCTAAATATCCATGTGTGGGTGTGGCAAATTGTTCTGCTATCGGCATGTTTTATCCTTATTGTTACTTATTATTCAAAACTTAGGTTCAAAGGCCATCAAATAGCCGCAATGGTCTGAGACACGACCATAATCTTCATCGGTAAACAGTACATTTCCATCAGTGATGTGAAGTCCACTCGTTTTATTCATAAAAATATAATCAATCCGATAATCATCTGCAAGATAATGTTGCCAATGTGGGTCATTTACTTTGAATATTTTTTCAAATGCGCCCTGAGAATTAACCGCTAAAAACTGGTCATCATATCTATTATCATTAACGACAAAATGATAGCCTTCTGAACCCGCTGTGATATTAAAGTCGCCACATAAAAGTGTTGCCTTTACTTCCTGGGTTTGATTATCATCAGCCCACTGGCTTAAATTTTTAAACTGCTCTGAGAAACCATCAGACCACCAACTGAGATGTGCCGAATAAACGTTAACCAACCCTATATAAGGAACATTTATCTGGGCCATAACCACTTTTCTCGAATTAATGCTATAGGGACTATGAACAGTAGATACATATTTTGAGGACTGTTTTAATAACGGGTAACGGCTTAAAATGGCAACTCCCTCTCGGTATTTATCAAATCCTAAGTGAGCCCAATCGGTATAAATATGATAGGGCTTTAATAATTGATCATTAATTATTTTTGCCGAATTAGTGTCCCAATTTCCATTGCCATCATTCCAAAGCTCAGCCACTTCCTGAAAACAAATCACATCAGCATTCTGCTCATTAATAGCTTTAGCTATCTGCGCAAACTTCATGTCCTGATTATCTTCCTGATAACAATGCAAATTAAGAATCAAAACCTTAAGTGCTTCATGACTCAGCGAATAATTCTTATCGCCATTGTTATCCCAGAAAACCTCATCATCGACCTCACAAGAGATAATATATTGCACTCGAAACGCATTATCTATCGTTAATAATCCCTGCCAAATCTGGGAGCCATACTGATTTGGATTTCTGGCGTTACTACAAGCCACCTCGTCCCAATAATTTCTTTTATATTGGCAAGGATTTTTATAGGTATGTAACCAATTATCTACCGTCCAATGTACCGTCACAGCCTGCGCCTGAATTGATTCATTGATTGATACAACAATAGGAATGCTTTTCTGCTTAACGTCTAAGTGACTCTCAAAACCAATATTTTGTACTATATGATTAGACGTAACCTTTATGCCAGAGTCCGCTTCACTGGAATAATTTAAACCCTCGTTATTATCCCAATACTCTTGACCCTGCACTAAATAACGCAAAGAAAAAACAATATTACCAGGAAGTGATTTTTCACTCGTACCCATGAGCGTTATTTTAGCACGCCAATATTCCGTATTATCACCCAAAGCACTGTGGTAACTTGCTGGTAATGAAGACCATTCACCGTCTTCACCCGCCCAAACAACGTCGCACTGCTTGTCATAACCCAGATTATCTAACTGCATAAAAAAAGAGACTATTTGTTGAACTGTCTTGTTTTTTCGGGAAATTACATTTTCCACATACAGCAACTGAATCTTATTCACCTTACTAAAGGTTTTCATATAACGTTATGTATTCTTGAGCACTACGTTGCCATGAAAAATCTTTTCTCATCGCATTTAGTTGCATTTTTTCCCACGTGTTAGTTAGGCTGTATAAAATCAATGTCCTTTTAATGGCCTCTAGCAAAGCACTTGGACTTGCTTCATTAAACACAATGCCACTGGCTGTGTCGTTTGCTAATGTACCTGGCAAGGTATCGGTCACTGTGTCTGCTAAGCCTCCGGTTTTTCTGACGATAGGAATAGTGCCATAACGTTGACTATACATCTGGTTTAAACCACACGGTTCAAACCGTGAAGGCATTAAAAAAACATCAGAACCCGCCTCAATTAAATGCGCCAAGGCTTCATCATAACCGATGGAGATCACTATTTTATCTGGATACAACAACGCGAAGTCTTTAAGTTGCTTCTCAAAGCCTTTATCGCCACTGCCTAATAATACAAATTGCAGTTCCATAGTTACCATATCAGGCAAACATTCTATAATTAAATCAATCCCCTTTTGCTCCACTAAACGACCAATTAACCCCAACAAAGGTATATCATCGTTAACAGGCAGCCCGAACCTTTCCTGCAATGCTCTCTTGTTTAACTTTTTATTAGCCAGCGTTGTTTCTGAATAAGTCTGGGCTATAGCCTGATCATGCTCGGAATCCCATTGTTCAAGATCAATGCCGTTAATAATTCCTCCCAAAGACTCTTTACGATGCGCCAAGAGTCCTTCCAAACCATAACCATACTCTTCTGTTTGTATTTCCAACGCATAGGTTGGACTTACCGTAGTAATATAATCGGCATAGACTAAGCCGCCTTTAATAAACGATAAGTGATCATGAAACTCAAGTCCCTCAGGATGCCACAATTGCCCCGGCAAATTCAAAGAAACAGCTGAACTAGCCGGAAATAACCCCTGATAAGCCATATTATGGATAGTGAATACCGTCGATGGCCGATTGTATTCAAGAGACAATAAAGCCGGCACTAATCCGGTCTGCCAATCATTGCAATGCACAATATCAGGCTTCCAATCTTGATGAACCCTATCCATAGCCACTTCAACCACAATACGACAAAATAAGCCAAATCGTTCAGCATTATTTACCCAGGGTTTACCCTGTTCATCGACATACGGATTCCCTGGATAATTATAATACGCAGGATAATCAATCAACCAAACAATCACCTGACTGTCTGGCATAGTCGTTTCAAGTATATTAATGTTTCGATTATCAACACGCAGAGAAAAAAGAAAGCGCACGCTTTCAGTCGTTTCTAAGGCCTGATAGTTAGGGATTATCAACCTTATATCTTGGGATAACTCAACTAATGCTTTTGGCAAACTACCGCACACATCAGCGAGCCCTCCGGTTTTAATTAAAGGATGTGCTTCACTGGTAACAAAGAGAATTTTTTTCATAGGATTTATTTAATCACCTGACTATAGCCTATGGTTAATCTATAACTTTAATATTAAAGCGCCTAACGGGGGTAAATTCAGGCTAATAGAGTAAGGTTGGTTCATCCAGGGCACTGATTCTGACACAACCGCACCACTCCCGGTATTTGTCCCATCATAATACTTAGAATCAGAATTAAAAATTTCGGTATAAACACCTTCTTCAGGTACACCTAAGCGGTATTTTTCTCTAGGAACCGGTGTAAAATTAAGCACCACAATTAATTCTTCGAACTTATTTTTACGTCTGTAACTGATAATAGACTGTTGTACATCATGACAATCAATCCACTCAAACCCCTGATGTTCAAAATCATGCGAGAATAAAGCAGGGTGGGTTTTATATAAATGATTAAGATCCTTAACCAAGGTTTGTACGCCCTTATGATGAGGATAATCTAATACATACCAATCTAGCTCTCTATTCGCATTCCACTCAGTACCTTGACCAAACTCACAGCCCATAAATAATAATTTCTTACCGGGGTAAGTAAACATGAAGGTATACAACAAGCGTAAATTAGCAAAACGCTGCCATTCATCTCCTGGCATTTTATTAATTAATGAACCCTTTCCATGCACCACTTCATCATGCGAAAACGGTAAAGCAAAGTTTTCAGTAAAAGCATAAAGCATTCCAAAAGTCAGCTTGTCGTGGTGATATTTACGGTGAATAGGTTGTTCACTCATGTAAGCAAGCACATCATGCATCCAACCCATATTCCATTTCATAGAAAACCCTAAACCGCCAGTCCAAGTGGGACGGGTAACTTGAGGCCAAGAGGTCGACTCTTCCGCCATCATGACAGTACCGGGATGCAAATCATGCGTTACAGCATTTAGTTCTCTGAAAAAATCAATAGCTTCTAAATTCTCATTACTTCCGTACATATTAGGAATCCAATCATTTTCTTCACGAGAATAATCGAGATACAACATAGAGGCGACGGCATCCACTCTTAAACCATCTAAATGAAATTCTTCTAACCAAAAGACCGCACTCGCCAACAAAAAGTTTTTGACTTCTTTTCGCCCATAATTATAGATCAATGTGCCCCAATCACGATGCTCACCTTTTCTTGGATCTTCATGTTCATAGAGTGCGCTACCATCAAAACGGGCAAGAGCAAACGCATCTTTTGGAAAATGTGCCGGCACCCAATCCAAAATAACGCCAATACCATTCTGATGACAGGTATCAATAAAATAACGAAAATCATCCGGTGTACCATGACGACTGGTTGGCGCAAAATAACCCGTGGTTTGATAACCCCAAGACCCGTCAAAAGGGTGTTCAGTAACAGGCAATAACTCAATATGCGTAAACCCCATCTGTTTGACATAGTTGATTAACTCAACAGCCAAGACCCTATAAGAAAGAAAATTATTTTGGTTATCTCGTCTCCATGAACCCAAATGAACTTCATAAATAGACATAGGTTCGTGTAACCAATCGAACTTAGCTCTTCGATTTAGCCACTGCTCATCTTTCCAACTGTAATTTTTTTCTTTGACTACAATTGATGACGTATTGGGACGAAACTCAAATTGCTGCCCGTAAGGATCAGTCTTTAACAATATTTCCTGAGTATAGCGATTTAAAATTTCAAACTTATAGAGACACCCGACTTTTAATCCCGGCATAAATATTTCCCAAATGCCACTACCTCCCAAACTACGCATAGGATTACAACGACCATCCCATTGGTTAAAATCCCCGACGACACTCACACGACCCGCATTAGGCGCCCAAACCGTAAATAACACACCATCAATACCATCAACAGCATGAACGTGTCCGCCTAATTTTTGGTATACATGCCAATGTTTACCTTCCCCAAATAAATACTGGTCGAAATCCGGTAATTGGCTGCCAAAATCATAAGGGTCATAATTTTCATGGGTGTACCCATTTTTATCTACCCATGTTAATTTATAGTGATCAGGTAAGTCTTTAGATTCTGCAAAATATGAAAAAAAATCAGACCCGGTTATGCGGTTTAACTCAACGCCATTACTGCTAAAACAAACAGTTTCTGCGTAAGGAAGATAAACTTTAATTTGGACCTGATCATTATTGATATGTCGCCCTAAAACAGAAAAAGGATCATGATGCTTAGCTTGACTAATTTTTATTAAGTCATCATCAAGCTTATTCACTGCTTTACTTACCACTACCTCTTGGACTAAATTGGGTGTAAGCACTTCATCTTCTTCTTTTAAAACTTCTTTCTGTTTTACACTGTTATTTGACGTATTGCTTACATTTCTGGTTGCCGCATCCTGCTTTATATTTTTTTTGATTTCAGAGGCAGGTGTGTTTATTTCAGGTTCTGCTGAGATAACTTTTTTAGTATCAGAGTCAAGTGTGTTATTAGAACGCTTTTTCACTTTGAATGACCTCGGTGTAGTAGTAGAATGAATGTTGAGTGAATCTTACCAAAATAACAAACAGTTGTAATATCTATATCAACATGGAGACGAAATATGTCAGCCCCAAGCAATAACCAACCCGATCACAATGTCGGTCACTTAACCCGTAATACAATTGCATTAATATTAGCTGGTGGCCGTGGCTCAAGGTTGATGAACATGACTGATTGGCGAGCAAAGCCCGCCGTACCTTTCGGAGGAAAATTTAGAATTATCGACTTCCCCCTATCTAATTGCGTTAACTCTGGGATCCGCAAAATAGGTATATTAACACAATATAAGTCAGACTCTTTGATTCGTCACATTCAACAGGGTTGGGGCTTTTTACGTGGCGAATTCGGTGAATACGTTGATCTCATGCCCGCACAACAAAGACATGATGAAAACTCTTGGTATAAAGGCACTGCTGACGCTATCTTTCAAAACATAGATATACTTAGAAGTCGCAAACCAGCACATATATTGGTTCTAGCGGGTGATCATATTTACAAAATGGATTATGGCGCAATGCTTGCGGATCATATTCAAAAAAAGGCTGATTTAACCATAGGTTGTTTGGAAGTTTCTCTTGAAGAAGCCACCGCTTTTGGGGTCATGGACGTGGATGACAACCGACGCGTTAAAGCCTTTGTAGAAAAACCAGAAAATCCACCTGTTATGCCTGGCAAAACCGATACAGCTCTAGCTTCAATGGGGATTTATATTTTTAATGCTGGCTTTCTTTTTGAACAATTACTCAAAGATGCCGACAATAAAAACTCAACCAATGATTTTGGAAAAGACATTATTCCCTCTGTCATTGATAAATATATTGTCAACGCCTATCCGTTCTTGGATTTACAAAGTGGCGCACAAAGTTATTGGCGTGATGTAGGAACCATCGACGCTTATTGGGCAGCTAATATGGAGTTAATCGGAGTAAATCCTGGGTTAAATCTATATGACAATACGTGGCCAATATGGACAAATCAAGAACAAACACCGCCAGCCAAATTTGTTTTTGATGATGATGAAAGACGTGGCCTCGCGGTTGATTCTATGGTTTCCGGTGGTTGTGTTATTTCTGGCGCCACAGTTCGACATTCTTTGTTATTCTCAAATGTCCGGGTTAATTCATATAGTTCTGTAAAAGATTCTATTGTTCTACCTCAAGTTAACATAGGTCGTCATTGCCGCATTACCAAAGCTATTATAGAAAAGGGTTGTGAGATTCCAGAAGGAACCGTTATCGGTGAAAATAGAGAAGAGGACGAAAAGAGGTTTCATGTAAGTTCTGGTGGAGTTGTATTAGTCACTCCTGATATGCTTGGACAAAAACTACACTATGTTCGCTAAAGGCTATTAAAAATAAATTTTTCCTGCGAAAATCAGATTAATATCTTTATTCGCAGGACATTCTTATTACTAATTTTAGGTGCGAGGTAGTTTTTATAGGTTACATAAATCATAATCGATCCATTAACTTAGCTCTCCCCCTCTTGGCTATAATTAACGAGAAATAAAATTATGACCGATAAAAGAAAGTTGAAGTTAGTCATGTGCTGGCACATGCATCAACCGGAGTATAGGGACTTACAAACCGGAGAATTTAAGTTACCTTGGACTTATCTTCATGTCATTAAAGATTATGTAGACATGATTGGACATTTGGAATCCGTCCCAGAAGCTAAAGCAGTAGTCAACTTTGCTCCTGTTCTACTGGAACAAATTGAAGATTACAATAATCAGGTCACTAACTATTTAGAGCAGGGTCGTTTATTAAAAGACCCTCTGCTTGCCGCATTAATTGCCCAATTTAATCCTATCCACCAAGAAGAACGCTGGAAATTGATTAAAGATTGTCTTCGTGCAAATAGAGAACGTCAAATTAACCGCTACCCTGCTTTCAAAAAACTAGTTGATATGGTCGAGTGGGTTGAACAAAACTACGATACATTACGTTATATCAATGACCAATTTCTAAATGACATAATAGTTTGGTATCATTTGGCATGGATTGGAGAGACTGTTAAATTAACAGATAGCAGAGTAAAATACTTAATCGAAAAGGGTTCTGATTACAGCCTGGCAGATAGGGTACAACTCTTACACGTCATCGGGGATCTTCTTAAAAATGTTATTCCAAGATACAAAGCATTAGCAGACAAGGGACAAATTGAGCTTTCAGTTACTCCTTATGCGCACCCAATTATACCGCTTTTACTAGACTTAAACACCGCTCATGAGGCCATGCCGGATGCTCCTTTACCCAATATAAAAACTTATCCTGGTGGTGAAGAAAGAGTAATATGGCACCTTAAAAAAGGTGTGGAAACCTTCAAGCGTTTTTTTGGCACCAAACCTAAAGGATGTTGGCCATCGGAAGGAAGTATCAGTGAGCAGTCACTCAAAATTCTGAGTGATTTTGGCTTTAGCTGGACAGCCAGTGGTGGTTCCGTTCTAATGAATAGTTTAAAATTGTCTGAGAATATCCAACCCACTGGAATCCACCATCCATTTAAATTGAAAGATACAAAAATTAGCTGTTTTTTTCGAGATGATGGCTTATCCGATCTTATTGGATTTGAATATTCAAAGTGGCATGCAGAGGATGCAGTTGGTGATTTTATTCATCACTTAGAAACCATTACAGACCATGATCCGAGCAATAAGGTTGTTTCTATTATCATGGATGGTGAAAATGCATGGGAATACTTTCCAGATAACGGGTACCATTTCCTGAGTTACTTATACAAATACTTGGCTAACCACCCAACCATTGAATTATGCACTTTTTCAGATTGCCTAAAAAATAAACCGACTATAAAACCTTTATCATCACTAGTTGCAGGTAGTTGGGTCTACGGTACATTTTCAACCTGGATAGGGTCTGAAGATAAAAATCGTGGCTGGGATATGCTAGGTGACGTAAAAAATGCTTTTGATAAAGCAGTTTTAGCCAATCGTTTGACTACCAAACAAATTCAACAGGCTGAGTTTCAACTTTCCATCTGTGAAGGTTCAGACTGGTTCTGGTGGTTTGGGGATTATAATCCAGGCCATGCCGTGAGTAGCTTTGAAAAGCAATTTCGGCTTAATTTAACAAATTTATACCTATTATTAGGCGAAGAACCTCCATCTTATCTAGCACTTTCTTTTACTCATGGGTCTGGGGATCCAGCAATGGGTGGAGCAATGCGACCAGGCGTTGAACATTAACCAGGGATTTTAAAGCGTGAACAACCTTTTAAATAAACGCCGCGCAGGCGTTCTACTTCACATTACTTCTTTACCGGGCACTGATAAGCAAGGTAATTTAGGACAAGAGGCATACAACTTCGTCAATTTTTTACATGACACTGGCATTAGTGTATGGCAAACATTGCCATTAGGCATGACCCATGCCGATGGGTCACCTTATCAATGTCTATCTGCTCATGCTGGCAACTCTGTATTAATTGATATAGATAGCTTGATAAAGTTAAATTGGTTAAAACCTTCAGAGCAATGCGAAGAATGTAAAGGGTCTTTCGTATTTAACAAAAGCTGTTTAATTGCAAAAGCTTATATAGGATTTTTAGAACGTGCGACCCAAAAAGATAAAGACGATTTCACCAACTTTTGTCAAGAAAAAGCATTTTGGCTCAATGACTTTGCTTTATTCATGGCACTTCGAACCCTGTTCAATCAGCAATGCTGGAATCAATGGCCAACACCTTTCAAAGAAAGAGAAATAAATGCTCTTACTGAAGCGAGTAAAAGATTAGCTGAAGACATTGAAAATATTAAATTCGAACAATATGTTTTTTTTCGACAATGGATGAAATTAAAATCCTATGCTAACGAGCGAGGCGTACTTTTGTTTGGAGACATTCCTATTTTCGTTTCTTACGATAGCTCGGATGTCTGGGCAAATCGTAAAGTTTTTAAGCTCAATGAATCAGGAGAAATGTCTGTTGTCGCAGGGGTACCTCCTGATTATTTTTCTGAAACTGGCCAACGCTGGGGCAATCCGCATTATGATTGGGATTATCTCAATAAAACAGGATTTGCATGGTGGACTGAACGTATGGAAACCCAGCTTGAACAATTTGACATTCTTCGAATTGATCATTTTCGTGGTTTAGAAGCTGCTTGGGAAATACCAGCGAATGAACCAACAGCGCAAATTGGAGAATGGGTTAAAGCACCTGGAAGCGAGCTATTAAACGCAATTAAAGCAAAATTAGGTTCCATTCCTTTAGTTGCTGAAGATTTAGGTATCATTACTGAGGAAGTTGAAGCGTTAAGAGATGAATTTAATTTACCAGGAATGAAAATCTTACAATTTGCTTTTGGCAGTGGTAACGAAAATCCTTATTTACCTGGTCATTATGAAAGAAACTGCGTTGTCTATACCGGCACTCACGATAACGATACGACAATAGGCTGGTCACAGACTATTCAAGACTATGAACGATCTCATGTTTATGATTATCTTGGCCACTCATCTTTGCCAATCAACTGCATGCTCATTCAAGCCGCATTAGGCTCAGTCGCAAATTTGGCAATTATCCCAATGCAAGATATTCTTGAACTGGGCTCAGAGGCAAGAATGAATACGCCTGGTACAACAGTAGGGAACTGGAAATGGCGCTTTCAATGGCATCAACTGTCGCATGACCAAACCGCCCGATTTAGTTATTTAGTGTCCTTATTTGACCGTAAATCATAATAAGTAAACGAAGCTAGCAATTCTGTGGGAGCAGCTTTAGCAACTCCCACAATAATTCCTCTACAATTAATCTTGTGACCAGTTCATAAAGTCATTTCACTACTTCTTATCTTGACCCACCTCTTTAGTAATCGTCAACAGAGGAATATTATAACTTTCTATAATAGCTTTTATTTTATCTGCCTGACTAACAATCAACTTATCCAGTAATTGTTTTTTCTCTTTATCGCCCTTACGAACTCCCATCGCCATAGCAAAATCAAACTTAATTCCTGGGGTTGATTTCATTGGAATCATTGTGTAGGTGTTTTTTTGGCCTTGAGCCATGACATAGGCAGCCATAGGCCCCCACAGTATTACCATATCAATTTTCTTGGCTTTAAAGTCCTTATCTATCTGCATGGCTACGTTATTCTCACTATCCCCAGACATGGATTGATAAGAAATACCTTGATCAAGCAAACCATTTTGTTGCAACCACGCAGCCCCTGGGCCTCGATCAAACATAGCTATTTTTAAGCTCTCTTGTCTTTGCAAAGGTAACTCAGGTAATTGAGCGGAATCTTTTATATCATCCCAGCCACGGCCTTTCGCAATCAACAATACATAAGTCGATTTATAATAGGGTGCAGTCGTTGCGGTCAAATCATAACCCGCCGGAACACCCATAACGATATCGCATTTAAATTCATCCTTACCCGCATTCCATTCATCCACATCAGCTGTCAAGGTATTACGAATAAAACCTATGCGCTGAGCAAACCAGGTATATTCAACTTTTTGCCCTAGCTCTTTAGCAAATAACTCAGCAATTTTATTCTCAAAGCCCTGCTCATCTTTTGTTGAATAAGGAGGATTAAGGGGATCAGCACAGACTTTAAACTTTTCTGCTGCAATAGTGGGCAATATAACGGCCGCCAAACACAAGCCAGCCAGTGTTTTTGTAACGCTCATTTTGATTCCTTTTAAAACGGTAAAAGCATTGTAATTATGTTCCCACATTTTACAGGCACCCTCTCAGCTAAACAAGCAGCGTACTGAGTAGTTAACTAAATCCCTGGTCTAAGCTATAAAACAATTGGAGAGTTACAAGAAGAAATTAATAAAGGTATAGCAAGATCACGACAAGCTTGACAAAAAAAAGGCCTACCAAAAGGTAAGCCTTTAATTATTGATGGCGTCCCCAAGGGGGTTCGAACCCCTGTTACCGCCGTGAAAGGGCAGTGTCCTAGGCCGCTAGACGATGGGGACTA
>CAIOMN010000271.1 GCA_903859415.1 uncultured Methylococcaceae bacterium | reverse complement strand
TATTGTACTTCGATAAAAATAAGCGGTTGTTCTGGATCAGTGGTAAGGGGTTTGAGTAAACCATCGATACGAAAGGCGGTCTGCTTGAGTTCTTCTGAGCTAAAGCAATAACTGTCGCCGGCATAGTTTAAGCCTAATAATTCCAAAGCCAGTTTAGGCGCTCAGGGTGTTGCAGCTTACCTTAACACACTATCCCTGATTTACTTTTGAGTGTGAGTTATTTTTATATCATAAAACATCAAGCGGATGGTAATTTGATCAAACTCTTGTGAAGTTCAAACCTATACTAGTGGCGATTGTTGATAACCCTTGTTATCCTTTTTGAACGATTAGGTACGCATGCAATTCTGGATATTGATCATACTCAAGATGCTTACAAATACAACCCAAGCTAATACATAATTTTAGAAATCCATTGATGCCTAGTGACGAGTAATACACTTCTGGCCCCATAAAGTCATCTGTATGCTCGTCTTCTTGAACAGTGCCGCCAAAAGAGAATATTAAAACTGCATTTGTGTTAAGGCACGAAACCAATTTTGTCAGTACTTTCTCTTGCTGATTAAGCGGTATATGCCAAATGCTATCCCAAGCCTGAAGTCATATTTCTCAGATATATCCCATTCACAGATGTCTTGTTGATGAAATTTTATTTCGGGGTGTCGGTTTTTGGCCAGCCGTAAGCTTTGCCAATATCATGTGGATTCATAAGACTGTATAAAAATCAACCCTCGCCGTTCATCACCATAGCACCATATTCTTCTGGGGTAATGACACCACCACTTTTTTCTGCAAAACCCTGGTCGCATGCAGGAAGAACATCTTGTAAGGCGTCAATTCGCTTCCATTGCGCAATAGGCGCATCCTTACCCTCTTGCGGTACATATTTTGAAGATTCGACACGATGCATTCTGTGGATATAGCGAGGACAATTGATAAATATCTCACTGATCTTTACTCTAACAATCATATCAGCACCCGGATATTCAAATAGCAGAATATCGTCAGTCTGAATAAAAGCATCTCCATGAACACGAATACGATGCGGGGTTTCAAAGTCGATGAACAGCATACCGATCTTGGCATTGCCTTGGATGTTGCCCATAGACAAAAACATGCCATTTCCATCGTAATTAGGAAAAGCCAATGTCTGTGGATCTAATACTCGAACCAAGCCAGGATTACCACCTTTGTAGGAGCACGTTGGGTATCCCCGATGGTCAACCGTAGTCAGAAAGAAAAAATCCCTGCTTTCAATAAAAGGTCGATGTTGATCACTAACCTGATTTTCGACGATGATTTGATGGAGTCGATCTGCCAAGCTGCGAGTATCACGCTGATCCTGCAACTGGCGATGCGGTTTACTATAAAAATTGCTCATGAAATAGTTCTCTTAATCTTTGTGGAATGCAAAATCGTCAAAATCTTCAGGGCATCATTATAATTCAGACTCCAAAATACTCATCAAGTTTGCCCAGAATTATAATCATTCGGTCGAGTGCTAAGCTATGCGATGTAGATATGAGAAAAATTTTTAGCTCATTAGCTGCTTCGCTAATTGGCATCCCGCCTCATATTGCGGATGAATAACAAAATCTGCACCCATTCTTTCTAATGATTGTTTTTCTTCGGCATGTAAACAAATAGTGCCAATTTGACCGCTAAAACCTTTGTGACGAAGTTGTTTAACGGTTTTAGTGCGTATTTCGAATTCCTGCATTGTAAGTACGACTCCTTTTAGTCGTTTTAAGGGTAACCGATCCCACAATTCGCTATCTTCAGCATCACCGTAGACCACACGTAAACCTTTACGTAGAACTTTTTCCAATACAATGGGATCAGAATCTAATCCTACCACTCTCTTATCTTCCTTAAGCAAGGTTAGATAGGCCGCAACGCCAGTACGACCCATACCAACTACCAACCATTCAGCCATACCAATAGATTCTGGCAAACGATCAGGATTTCCTGATTTTTTCTCTAGCTGTGATAAATAAGGCTCCAATCTTGAGAAAATTTGATTGGAGTATCTATTTAAAGGCGCAGCAACGGCTAAAGAACCTGCAACGGCTAAACTAATAATTGCTTTCCAGTCAGCGGATAATAATTGTGCAGTCACCATTGCATCAGTTGTAATTAATGCAAACTCACTATAAGTCATCAGTGCAAGAGAAGAAACAAACGCGGTTCTAGCCCGGAGACCTGAAAACAAAAAAAGCACAAAAAACAACACACCTTGCAAAGGTAATAGTAATAATAACTGCAATGCCTCAGATATATCTTGCCTGGTTGGTAAATCTGTCAATCCAATTTGCAAAAAGAACGCGACCAAAAGAATCTCCTTTAACCCCCAAAGTTTTTGAGCTAAATCATCAGATTTAGGATGTGATGCCAACATGATCCCTGTTAACAATGCACCAATGTCTGAAGAAATGGATACTGACTCAGCTATAAATCCACCCACTAGTGCTAAGGAAACACCGAATAACAAACGCAACTCTTCAGCACGACTAATATTAAGCAAAAAGTGTGCAATTGGACGTAATAATGGCAACAATAGTAAACCTAAAGCCCAAAATGTGGGTTGCTTACCCTCAGCTATTGCTAATAGAGCAATAGCAACAATGTCCTGCAAAATTAGAATACTTAAAACATCTCGACCATACAAACTAGATAGATCACCATTGTCCTCTAATACTTTAATTGCCAGAACAGTACTTGAGAAAGCCAGACTCGCTCCTAATATTAAGGCTCCAGTTACTTTTTCACCTAAACCAAAAAATACTGCCCCTGATATTCCGCTAACAATTAATAAATGTAAGCCCCCTACACTCAATACCTCTCGACGCAATAACGAACTTAACTTGAGCTTTAAGCCGACCGTAAATAATAAGAGTTCGATACCTATCTCTGCAAGATGCGCTAAATTATGCATAATCTCTACATTTAAGAGATTTAACACATATCCAGCCAATAAATAACCGACTAAGGGCGGAAATGACAAACGACTAGCAATTAAACCTGCTATATAAGCAGACCCCAAGCACATTAACTCTTGCATATAACCCCATTGCTCTGATGTTTTTTTTAAATCAAGTAAAGACCATGTTATTAGAAATAATACAACGGCCCGATTAGCCGTAATTACAGATTTTCTTAGTCCAGTTAGGGGGCTACAAATGGAAAAAAATTTTACACAGTAAATCTGTTTGTATTAGTCTGGGTGCATCGGGCTTCTTTTTAACAATCTCAGAAAAAATCATTATTCAAAACCAAAGCAGATCACCATGCATTTATGTTAAAGTGCAGCCAGATTAAAATCAATCTCATTTAAAATTTAAATCCCGTTTCCACTAAACATATCTCACGTAATATTTATGATCCTATTGAGAATAGGGATACTATTATCTGCTGTCTTCACTACTCTAACGGTACTGGCTGATGAGGCTAACTACCCGGAATTAAATGACAGTGATGAAATTTCACTGATGCGAACATTGTCTGACTTTGGCCTGCATGACATGAAAGATGAGCGCTGGAACGCTTATGTTCAGGGAACCTATATTTCGCAATGGCAACCGGCTTTCCATGCAGCTTATAGTAATTACCATAACACCCCAAACTCCTTATCCAACAAGGCCGACAACAGTTTTACTGCAACAGTCACCCCTTATTTAAGTCTTAAAGGATGGTCTGGAGGTGAGTTTTATGCCGCTCCAGAAATGATCTCAGAATTGCCATTGTCCAACTTAAAAGGCTTAGGCGGTAGTATTCAAAACTTTGAACTTCAAAAAACAGGCTCAGAAAGTGCTACCTGGTATTTAGCAAGAAGTTATTACAAACATACAGTATCGCTCGGTGGAACTAGCAATCAACTTAAATCTGCTCCTTTACAACTGGCTGGAAACGAAGATAGTCGCCGAGTTGTTTTAACAGCGGGTAGATTGAGCGTTATTGATATATTTGATAAAAATATTTATTCAGGCGATCTTCGCCACCAATTTTTTAATATGGCTTTTATGGCCAATGCATCCTACGACTTTGCAGCAGATGCAAGAGGCTATACCCAAGGTTTAGCGGGTGAATTTTATTATGATAACTGGGTATTTAGGCTAGGCCGATTTGCTGTCCCAACAGTACCTAATGTGCTAATAATGGAAAACAATCCATTCAAGCTTTATGGTGATCAAGTAGAA
This sequence comes from uncultured Methylococcaceae bacterium, assembly GCA_903859415.1. Lineage (GTDB taxonomy): Bacteria > Pseudomonadota > Gammaproteobacteria > Methylococcales > Methylomonadaceae > Methylobacter_C. The sequence goes on along the minus strand of CAIOMN010000271.1, from coordinate 13,484 downwards.
TTGGAACACAAACACGTTATCAATAATCATCATGGGGCAATAAAACTGCTTGCCTACAGAAATCGTGTAAATGCAGGTAAGTTCAGTGACGCCATTACTGCCTATAAAGCTGATTCTGGAAAAAACGCAACAACTTGTCCAGCTGATAATTACGGCTCTCTCAATTCATTAGCACCGGATATCTGTTGGGTCAGAAAAGCAAACACTAAAATGGGGATTGGTATCAATATTGAACAAGGTATTGCAGAGGATATCGGTGTATTTTTCAGAGGCATGTATTCAGATGGTAAAACGGAAGTCTACAACTATATGTCCGCCGACCAATCAATCTCGTTGGGTACAGACATTAAGGGCGCACACTGGGGACGAGAAAAGGATTCCGCAGGACTTGGCTATGCACAAAGCTGGCTTTCAAAAGACCACGCAACCTATTTAAATAGGGGCGGGATAGACGCCTTTCTCGGTGATGGCAAAATCAATTATAGCCCCGAACGAGTTGTCGATATTTATTACCAATGCCACGCGATGAAGTCTGTTTGGCTGACAGCGGACTATCAACACCTAATGAATCCTGGCTATAACTCTGATCGAGGTCCCGTTAACATTTATGGCGTTAGAGTACATTTGGAGTTTTAAGTATCTATCTATAAACCATGGTTACTAGAAGTTTAACTTATTTGTCATCTTTGGATGTTAGGATTTTAAGCTACTAGTACCTCTACAGCCTCGTCGATCAAATGTTCTTCGAGGTTTTTTTATTTCAACAGTTTCAATCCAGACCTTAAGTAATACTAAGTTAAACCTGCTTTGACAATATTGGCAATCATTGGCAGTATAAACAATTATCTGTCATGTATTATGGCAAAAAAATCGACTCAATAAGAAACACCTTATGGATTACCCAAGCGGCAAAAATAATTATCTCATTGAACACGCCCTACTCCTTACCGATAGCTACCAGCATTTGCTTTCGAAACCTTTGCTTGAAGGGACTGACTCTAACCAAGAATTGGCTTATCAATTATTCCATGCACCCTTTGCCTTAGTTAGCCATAACATCGCCAGTGAACCCATTTTTAATTACGCCAATTTAAAAGCATTGGAACTGTTTGAACTAAGCTGGGAGGAGTTCACTCATCTTCCTTCCAGATTATCTGCGGAACCCGTTAATCAAACAGAAAGAGCCCGTTTATTAGCCGAAGTTACTAATAATGGCTATATTGATCATTATGAGGGCGTTCGAATATCCAGCACTGGCAAGCGCTTTATGATTAAAAACGCCGTAGTTTGGAATCTAATTGATGCTGAGGGTGTTTATAAGGGACAGGCAGCCCGTTTTGGCGAATGGGTGTTTCTTTAAAAACGTGATGCCTGTGCATTATCCTCCGAAGCATGTTCGTTGGCCGACTTTAAGCACTGACGAGCAGAATGCGCACAACGTCCACAATCAACACTGACCTGTAAATCACGGCGCAAATCTCCCAGTGTCTTTGCTCCATTTCTGGCAGCTTGATGAATTTGTCGATCAGTTATCGCTTGGCAAATACAAACATACATAAAGTAGACTCCACAATAATCTAAAACAAATACAATTGTTAAGATCTATTCTCATTTGTATTGCTATATCTGTCAAGCATAATTTAACTTTTACTCACCACCCGGTTCCATATATGCCTGTAAGTAATTAGGCAGACTAACTTTATCGATGAGGCCTTGTTGGGTTTCTAACCAATCAATCGCTTCTTCGCAGTGTTCAAGCAACTCGACTAGCAAATCACGACTTACATAGTCCTGTAATTCTTCACATAAAGCCACAGCTTCAATTAATGTAGGTCGTTGACACTCTTTCTCATATTCCAAATCGCCGCTTAAACATTCAACGACATCCTCACCAATCAGCAATTTACCGAGATTTTGCAAATTAGGCAGACCCTCTAAGAAAAGGATACGCTCGATGAGTTCATCGGCTTCCTTCATCACACGAATGGATTGCTTATACTGGTAGTCATTAAGCTTTTCCAAACCCCAATATCGAAACATACGGGCATGCAAAAAATACTGATTGATTGAAGTTAATTCATTCTTAAGTACTTTATTAAGACTATCGATGATCTTTTTATCGCCTTTCATATCACACCCCTTATTGTTTATAGGCCTGGTTTCATTTGACTCTGCTGGTAATTCTCTAACCCTACCAGATTAATCAATCGCAACTGTTTCTCTAACCAATAAGCATGATCCATTTCAGTATCATCCAATTGCACGACCAACATATCCCTAGAGACATAGTCTTGTGCTGCTTCACAGGCAGCTATGGCTTTTTTTAATTCACCGACCACATGATATTCTACATCCAGATCAGCTTTTATCATGTCTGGAACTGTACTACCCACAGTCAACGCTTCACGTTTAACTAAATCAGGTGTACCTTCCAAAAACAAAATACGCTGAATTAAAGCACGAGCATGCAAACGTTCATGTTCAGATTCATGCAAACTCTTTTCAGCAAGATGACTCAAACCAAAATCAGCATACATTTCCCCGTGAATCAAATACTGATCAGATGCACTCAGCTCACCTGCAAGCAAACTGTTAAGAATTTCCAGTATATTATTGTCGCCTTTCATATTGCCCCCTTAAAGTAAATTAAACTTAAGCCTATGAGTTAGGCGTGATAACGGTTAATACAGTAAATTATTTTTAACAATGCTAACGTCAAATCATTCTTTTGGAAAGAAAAATACCTGTTGTACTTAGAAAATTATAGAATCACTGCATAAAACTACAACTTTGATAAAATTACCATGAATAGCACCCAAATAAAATGTCTTTGTGTATTTTCTGTTTTTGCTATTATTGGTTTCGGACCCATATCACCTGGCTGCTTAATCGGTATGTATATTGTCATAACCCGCCCGAACTGGTTCTTAAAACTTACGGACAATCTGTATGATAACCCAGTGACGCCGCAGGCCACCAGCATAAACACACCCTCAAAAAACTTACGTATTAAGTGTTTCCTTTGTTTATTGACCTTGTTTATTATTGATATTGCGCCCGTTCCAGTTACCCCAGTCATTGCTTTTATTATTATTCTGAGTCGACCTCGCTGGTTTTATCGTGTCATTAGAGGTGTTTACGCTGACATCGGTTAAAATGTATCTTAAGAAAAGCAATCCAAACTTAGTTATCATTTTTAAAGGTATTACATGCATAAGTTAAAGACCGCATTATTCCAACTTCCAGCCATTTTTATACTGGCGGGTTGTATGGGTCAGCCCACCGTAGAATCAAAACTCAACAACATCAGCACTGGAATGACTAAGCTCCAGGCTTTATCCCTGATGGGTATACCGGATCAAGCCTCCAGCGCCAACGGCTCCGAAGATTTAACCTATTTACTCAATGAATCATCATGGGACACTCAATCACCAGTCCCCTATGTCATACATTTAGTCAATGGTAAAGTCGACCGCTTTGGAACCCAGAAAGAAATGGTGCAATTTGAACTGACAAATCCTAATGCGGGTAAAAAAAAGAAAGTAGACATCTTTTCTGAGTTTACTAAACTCGATGAACTACGGAGAAAAAAACTGATTAATGATGCTGAGTATTTTAGGCAAAAAGAAAGACTTCTAGACCAGCTCTAAGGTGTCAGCCTGTTAAAGACAACGGCAATCCAGGCTGAAGGGGGTCTTTATTGTGAAGCATTATTAATTAAAACCACTTTCAATGCCGAGACGCAGTTGCCTGGTTATGGTCTGCACGGCTACCGACCCGCGCAGTGACACCATCATTATTCAGCAACTGCTGGACCATCAGGGTGGCTACAACGATGGTCAATTACCCAACGTAAGTTCGGCGCCGGATCCTACATACAATATGCGGGCAATCGCTATACAATTGGGTCTTTCCTCCACAATCGACTATTCCCTATTCGGGCCTAGGAAACACTATCGGTAATTTGATCAACAGTAATCCGGCGCTGTGAGCAAAAAAGTCAAGAGGAGGAAACAAAAGATTGAATTACTCAATCTTCATGTTTTTAAATTTCCGCAGCCTAATACTTCTAAAACTCATCCAGAAGCCCTGGCATTTTTATGCTGAAACCCTAAAACCTCGCCCCTGATCTTTACGCATCCCACATAAACTCAAATCATATAAACAAACACAATTACGACCTGATTTTTTAGCTTGATACATGGCTTGATCAGCATGGCGCAACAACGTATCGGCATCATTTTTGTCTATCGGAAATATAGTGATACCGATGCTTGCACTCACAGAGACCTGATTTACTTCATCCAGAAAAATGGGTAAGTTGATACTGTCAATGACTCTTTGCAACACACTATGATAGTCCTCAACCAGTTCCAGGTTATTTAGCAACAGCACGAACTCGTCTCCACCCAGTCGACCAACAGTATCGTTGGACCGAACTGCGCTTTGCATCCTATGCGCAACTTCGATTAACAATTTATCGCCTACATCATGACCAAACTGATCGTTAACGGGTTTAAAGCCATCAAGATCCAGATAGCAAATAGCCAATAATTGATGAGTGTGTTCGGCCAAGACAATTGCCTGGCTTAATCGGTCACTGAGTAGCTGACGATTTGGCAACCCTGTCAGAATATCATGATAGGCAAGCTCTGAAATTTGTTCCTCATGTTTCTTTTGCGCAGTAATATCGGTACAGGAACCAATATAGCCCGTGAAATACCCCTGTTCGTTAATCAGCGGTACACCATGGGCATCAAGCCATCGATATTCACCATCATGGCGGCGCAGACGGTATTCCGTACGAAATTCTTTACGCTGATCAAAATGCGTCACGTAAATATCCATGCAACGATCAAAATCTTCTGGATGCACTGCCTCGGCCCAGCCATTACCCATTTCCTGATCCATACTGCGTCCCGTAAAATCCAGCCAAACCTGATTAAACCAAGTGCATAATCTATCTTTACCGGACATCCAGATCAGAACGGGGGCAGAATTTGCCAGGGTGCGAAAACGTTCTTCGCTTTGCTTCAATTCAGTAGTCCGCTCTTCGACCCGCTTCAGTAGCAGAGCCCTGTGTCCGGTTGACACCATAACAAATGCGCCAAACAAGCTGCTGATCAATAGTCCGGCCAATAAAATGATCCATGCAGTATAGGAGCGGTGATCAGCAAAATAATTCTGGGTGGGTATGATATCAAATCGCCATTGACGACCACCGATCGGAATGATTGAACTGCTGATTAAGGAAAGGCTTTTTCCAAAAAGCCCTTTTTCTTTCAGAGTGAAGGGTATGAGTTCTTTCTGACCACTGGCAAAAAGCAATTGCTCCCCTACCGGCGCAGTCTCATCAATAAGTTGATAAGACAATTTATCGGTGTTCAGGTTCTGCAGCGACGCAGTAACAATATCTCCCCCTCTAAATACCAAAAGGACATAACCAGCAATATTGAGACGGCGTTCTACCAGGTTACTGTGCGGAAGATTCTTTTTATAGAGAGGCAAAAAAGCAAGAATGCCAAATTGATTGCCCTTGTCCTGGACTAAAGTAATTCGTGCCGTTCCGGCGATTTCTCCAGTATCCCTCGCCCGATCAAGGGCTTCTCGCCTTATCGAATCAGAATAAAGGTCAAAGCCTAAAGCCGTTTCGTTCCCCTCATAGGGTTTTACAAAAGTAACAGGAACAAACTCCGGACGTTCATTTGCGCGTAAAATATTTTTATAACTATCCCGTTCAGTGATCTGGAAATTGGGAAACCCATTCTTTCGCATGTTTTTTTCAAAAGAATCCCGCTTTGAAGAGGTAATGATGGGGCTCCATTCCAATGCTTGAATCCCCGGCAAACTATTTAATGAATTAGCAACAAAGACATCGAATTCTTCCCGCTCTACTGAATTCGAAGCCAAGTAAAAGCTTTCCAGTGAGCGTAGCGTATCTAAATACATCAGGATTGACTTTTCCAGCGTCACTTTAAATGAAGTAGTCTCCTTAACAAACTCGAATTTTAGTTGTTCACTTTCTTTTTGGCTTGCATAGAAAACGAGAGCTGTCGTCAGCAAAAACGTTGTTACAACGGCTAGACTGATAGCCTTTCGTCTGTTAACCCAATCTGAACTGGGTCTGAGTGTCCATATCAAAACTAATGGCGTAAAAATAAACACCCCAATAACATCACCTACCCACCATGTTCCCCAGTTAGTAAGAAAATTTGTTATTGGGATTCGATTGCTCAGCACCAGGGTTGTCACCGAGAGGGTCGAATTCACAAGAGAACTTAAAATGCCACCAAAAAGCATGAATGAGAAAACCTCTTTCTCATTCCCAAGTGAATTTGGGAAGCCAGCAAATCGTCTTAACAGATAAGCGCCGACAATGGCTTGCAAGGCTGCGCCTGTGCTAATCGCCAGTACAATCGTAATTGAAATAAAGATATCGAATGAAGAGCGGATGTCCCAGGTGGTGGAAAAATTGACCAGCAATGACCCCAACAGTATTCCCGGCCAAACACGATAACCATAAAGCAGAATACCTGCCAGGGCAATACCGGAAGGTGGCCAAATAGCCGTTGCATAGCCGGGTGGAATAGCTAGAAAAGTACCTATTTTACCTGTGACAAAATAGGCAAAGGCTAAGCCTAGGATTTGCAGCATCCAGGTAGAATGATTAACTGTAGCAGAAATTGTTGAAGATAATGGTTTGATGCTTTTATTAAACATCTTCGAGACAACTATACAATTGATCACCACTATTTTTCGATAGGTTATATAAAATGTATTTCATTCAGAAATTTCTGCGGTTAGAGTGTATAACCCTTATCGCTACCTCATCGCTATGGGGTCTGAAAGTTTTCTGGCTATTTTTTCAAACTCATTTCTCAGTTCAATGAACGCATCAACGATAACAGGATCAAAATGCTTACCCCGTTCGGAAATTATAATTTCTTCTACATTGAGGATTGGAAACGCCTTTTTATAAACCCGATTGCTTATTAGCGCATCGTAAACGTCAGCGAGAGCCATAATTCGTGCGGGTAGAGGAATATTCGTTCCAGACAGCTTATCAGGATATCCAGTGCCGTCCCAACGTTCATGATGCCACAATACCATTTGACGTGCGACTTCTAAAAAAGTCATGGGGGTCATGTCGCGATGATAAATAGAGGTATCCGCTTGATTAACTCCCTGTATCGCCTTGGCGATGGCATTCGCGCCAATGACGGTATGTGTCTGCATAATCGCGAATTCGTCCTTGGTTAAAATACCGGGTTTGCAAAGAATATGGTCCGGGATTCCGACTTTGCCGATATCATGTAAGGGGGCAGCCTTGACGATTCTGGATAATTGTTCATCATCAAGTTGCTCTCGATAGTCAGCATGCGATTGTAATGCCTTGGCGAGTAAGGCTACATAGAACTGAGTCCGGTAGATATGATTACCCGTATCTCTGTCCCGTGTTTCTGCCAAGAGTGATAACGCGGCCAAACTGACGCTTTGTATCACTTCGTTATGATGCATACGCCGTTCTATTTCTAACTCCAGATAATGGTTCTGGTTTTTAAGCAAAACTTTTGCCCGTCGATTTTCCAGTTGCGTATGCACCCGAGCCAACACAAGCATGGGCTTGACTGGTTTGAGGATGTAATCTGATGCCCCTGATTCAAGGCCATGCTCTTCATCTTCAATACTGTCTTTTGAAGTCACAAAAATGACCGGTATATCTTTGGTGGCGGGATCGGCCTTTAAACGGGCTAACACGTCATAACCGTTGATATCTGGCATCATGACGTCCAATAGGATTAGATCCGGTTGCGGGTCGATATTGACGGCTCGAAGTGCTCTTGCACCCCCATCCGCAATACGGACACGATAATGTGGCTCTAACAACTCCCCCAGGATTATCAAATTTTCGACTTGGTCATCGACAATCAGAACGGTTTCCTTAACTGGACTCATCGTTTCCATCGAGTAATTGAATGGCTTCTGAATAAGAAAATCGCTCTATCAAATCATCTAGTCTTTCGACAATGGTTTTGTCCACAAAGACGCCGATAACTGAGCGAACTTCTCGGTAGTATTTTCGTGCCGACAAGTCTTCACTTGTCAGTAATTCGAGCAATTGACCGGTGACCCGTTGATATTCTGCTTGGGTAATGGGCGATAAAGCAGTTTCAGGTGCAATAGTGAGTTGATTGGTGTTCAACATACTGGACAGCTTTTGCAGCAACAGTCCTAATTGATTAGTCAAATCGTTAATCAGCGTCAGTAGGCCCTCTAAATCACCTTGTTGGGCGGATTTTTCGATTTGTGCTGACAAGTAACGAATATTTTCAGCACCAATATTCGCAGAAGAACCCTTCAGGGAATGCGCGAGAAACTCCAAATTGGCGAAGTCTTTATTTTCCAGAAAAAGGTTAAAATTTGCTGACGTTTTTTTATTTACTTCATAGTAGATTTTTAGCACATGAAAATAACGCTGCAGGTTGTTTCCAACAATTTTAAGCCCTTTCTCCGGATTAAAGCCAGATATTACTGACAATGCATCCAGGGGGTCGGCCCCTTTACTGGATGTAGTTTGTTGAATTGGGAATATTGTCTGATTGGATTGAACCCTTATCCTCGGTAAGTTACCCAGCCAACGCAATAAGGTCAGATATAAAATATCCGGATTCAACGGCTTAACGATATGCTCATTCATGCCGGCTTCCAAGCATATTTTCCTGTCTTCGGCAAAAGCATTAGCCGTCAAAGCCAAAATCGGTTTAGCCTGATAAGCCTTTAGTTGTCTGAGATGTCGGCAGGCTTCTAATCCATCCATGACAGGCATTTGGACATCCAGCAATATCAAGTCATACTCATTTTTTTTTGCCAAGACAATGGCTTGCTCCCCATTTTCTGCCAGGTCGGTTATAAGCCCAGCATCATGTAAAATTTCCAGGGTAATATCCTGATTAACCTTGTTATCCTCGGCCAATAAGATGCGACGACCTTTCAAAGAACTTAGATCAAGCTCACCTTTCACGACTTTATTCAATAAGGTTTTTTGCCCTGTATACGCCCCTAAAATGGCTTCCATTAAAGTCGAAGAGGTGAACGGCTTTGTAATAACATCAACAATTGAGGTATTGCAGAGAATTTCTTTCGGGTATTCATGATCGTAGGGCGTTACTAAAATCACCGGCGGCACTTGCTCAAACGGCAAAGCATGTATCTTTCGCGCTGTCTCAATACCATCCATTTCCGGCATTTTACAATCCAACAAAACCAAATCGTAAGGGCGTTTTTGTTGATCAGCTTCTTCGATCAACACCAAAGCCATCTTACCCGAATCAGCCATGGTTACAAGTACATTTTGAGAGTTCAGGCAATCAGCTATGGCTTCTCTCGCTTCTTCAACATCATCCACCACTAATAATTCCAACTTGCGCCCAACTATCTGTGGGAGACTATCTGCGACTACAACAGATTTACTAAAACGAACTTCAAACCAGAAAGTACAGCCATGTCCTTCAACGCTCTCAACACCTATTTTCCCCTCCATAAGTTCAACCAACCGTTTGCTAATGGCAAGCCCCAAACCGGTTCCGCCAAATTTTCGTGAGATGGAGGCATCGGCTTGAGTAAAGGGTTGAAATAATGTTTGGCATTGGGTTTCGCTTAAACCAATTCCGGTGTCAGACACTTCAAATCGGATCCAGAGGTCTTGAGCGGTTTGATTAACAAAACGAGCACGCAAAATAACAGTACCGGATTCAGTGAATTTAAGGGCATTATTGACCAAATTGAGTAAGATTTGTCCTAAGCGAACACGGTCGCCACATAAAAAGCGAGGCAAAGCCGGGTCAATCCGGCTAATCATTTCCAATCCCTTCAATTCCACTTTGTTGCTGGTTAAAACATAAATATGTTTAAATAACTCATCAAGATTGAAATCAGTTGATTCTAAAGTGAGTCTGTCTGCTTCGATTTTTGAGAAATCAAGGATGTCATTAATGATTTCAAGCAGATGCTCCGCAGATTCATTGATTTTATTAAGCCGTTCCACTTGCTTGGGCACAACCAGTTCCCGACGCAGCAGATAGGTAAAGCCAATAATCGCATTCATTGGAGTGCGAATTTCATGGCTCATATTCGCAAGAAATGTACTTTTAGCCGCATTAGCGGAATCGGCTGCCTGCTTTGCCGCCTGTAAGGCTTTCATCATTTGTTGTTGCGTGGTGACATCCTGCAATGTGCCGACTAATTTCTCAACTTGCCCCTGTGTGTTGCGAAAAACCTCGCCTTTCAGTTGGGCATAATGACAGTCCCTGTGGCTCTCAAGGATAAGCGATAATTCGAAAGGCTGATCATTAAAACGGGTTTGATCAAGCAGAGCCTGAAAGTCTTCACGGCTAGAGGCTTTAAGCTTGGAAAGGAAAGTTTCCGTATTGATTGGCGTTGCGGGAGGCAACTCTAAAATCCGGTAAATTTCATTCGTACATCGCCAAATTCCGTTGGGCAATTGCCATTCCCATCGACCGACTTTAGCTAAAGCTTGCGCTTCCAGCAATTGATCCTGGCTAATTTTCAAATCATGAAACAGTAAATTGATGGGTTTACGAATGGCGGTTACCACCAACGCCTTATAAATCAAATAAAAGGCAATAATTTTAAATAGATGACCAAGCTCATTGAACATATCGCTCATAGTGTCGGTCACGTATTGTGTAAAACACAATTCCATAGCGATCATGAATAGCAGCGAAAAATGAATCAGTTGGTATTCTCGTGGCTCAAAATGGTGTTTTAACCGATTTAAGATAAGAACATTAAGCGTAAGAATGGCACATATGACATATTCACTGATTATTTTAAACTCTGTTAATCCTTGGCCGGCGACAAAACAAGACGGAAAATTTTTAAAATAAAGAATTGAGGCGACCAGCAATGATGTCGTCAAAAAACATCCCGGAAACACTAAAAATTTTTTAATCGGTTTCTCGGCTCCTAGCGCAGTAAAAGCCAGTAATAGACAGACAGACTCCAGATAACGTCCTGCAATCCAAAATTGTGGGGCGTAATAATCATAATCGTTGAAAATACCCATGCCTTTATAAGAAAGGGTATGTAAAAGATCAATGAGGCCAATGAAAAAATTGGAAATTCCAATAAAAAGCAGGTATTGATTGCGAATCGATTCCCAGCAATTGATGACAATGATGAAAACCGTTACTGATATAAAAATGCTAAACAGTTCTGCGATGCTGTGAAATAATAGGTAACTGTAACGTGTTGTCAGGTGTACGCCTGCCAGTAACAGGAAAATCGCGAAGACTTCACCCAGCATTTGATCCCTTTGTTTATGTCTTTTCAGGCTATAACCATAGACCATAGAAAAAATATTCAATTGAGGTCGCTCACTAAAATTTATACTTTGCTAGGGAACGTGCATGAAATAAGTTGAGCAACTTGGAACTCCGGGATCTAAGCCCTAACTGCTGAAATTTCAGAATGCAATGCGTTTTTATATTAGCCGCTTATCGCTTAGGCGTTAGCTTAAGCACCCTACCTTCGGGTTCATCGGTTAAAACCCAGATTGATCCATCAGGAGCCGTAGTAATATTGCGAAAGCGGGTTTTAAGTTCCGTCAAAAAAGTCTCCTGTTTTAAAACTTTTCCTGCTTTCAATTCCACTCGCCGCAATTGCTCCCCTGCCAGAGCTGAAACCAATAAATCGCCTTTCCAATCCGTGAACAAATCCTTGTCGTAAAAAGTCATACCAGAAGGTGCGATTGAGGGAACCCAATATAAGAGCGGCTGTTCCATTCCATCCATCGCTACTTTGTCAGAAATCGGCAGACCGGTATAATCAACGCCGTAAGTTATTTTCGGCCAACCATAATTTTTGCCACCCTCAAGCACATTGATTTCATCACCCCCTCTGGGGCCATGTTCATTCTCATAGATTGTGTTCGTCGCTTTATCAAAAGCTAGCCCTTGGGGGTTACGATGACCGTAACTGAAAATCCCCCTGTGCCTCTTTTCTTCGATAGGAGCGCCATCATCTCTCAAATGCATGATTTTACCAAAATCACTCATCAAATTTTGCGCCTCTTCCTTATAATCAAAGCCTTCGCCTAATGACAAGAGGAGTGTTTTGTCTGGCAGAAATAAAATACGGGCACCAAAATGGTTAGTCCCTTTTTTATGTGGATTCGTTTCGAAAATTTGAGTAACCTCGCTTAAGATTTTTCCATCAAATTTTGCACGGATCAATGTCGTTGCATTATCTTTTTCTGTACCCTTGGCAAAGCTTAGATAAATAAGTTGATTGGTCGCAAAATCGGGGTGCAAAGCTACATCAAATAAGCCCGCCTGTCCCTTATAAAGAACCAGTGGTACACCAGAAATTGGAGCAGATAATTTTCCATCTTTAAGTAAGTGCAGTCGCCCCGCTTTTTCCGTCACCAGGGCAGAACCATCAGGCAAAAAGGCAAGGCCCCAAGGGTATTCCAACCCCGTTGCCATTGTTTCAATATTGATTTTGATTTGGGTGGGTGGCGTAGTATCAGAGCGAGGTGCATCCGCTCCCTCTTGTGTACAAGCGGAAATAACGACTAATGTTAGAAGCAGATTGAGAATAATTTTCATATAATTGATGATATATAATTAACCAATATAATTAAAGTGTTTTCACCGCCAACTCTAACACACCTACCCTCCCTAATCATTAGTTAGTATTAAAACAAATTGAACAGGACATAACTGCCGTATCGAGACACTGAACGCCGCAAATATTCCAAGCTGTAACTAAGGCTATTTCAGACAGTTGCATAACTTAAGCATTTTTTGTAGGAGCGGCTAAAGCCGCTCCTACAAGAGTCCTTCGACAAGCTCAGTGCGAGCGGTTAAGTCTTGGTGCTTGTCCCGTCTTAAGTTGGTAGCCGAGATGTTGAAGTTAAGAAACGGCTTAATATACTCCAGATTGGCGGATAAATACTCACTCAAAACGAGTGAAGGACTATAACCATAAGAAGTAAACTTCATGACTTCTTGATCACCAAACCACGAAAAAGCATGTAAAGCATCATCCAGGGTAAATGGCCTGAGGATTGTTCATTCTGTAGTTCCATTGTTTGCATCATGTACCACGCATTTCAAATAACGTTTAATGTTATAAAATCCAACATCGCTGATGATATATTGTGACTTACGCTAAAAATAACATCTGCTTGGCTAAATAGATTAACGTATTAGCCCAATACATTGGCTTATTACTTGAGAACATCAACGTTTAGCTGAATACATTAATGTTTTTCGATGTATTGTTGCTTCTATTCTTGGATACATCAACCTTTCGCTGGATGGGTTGTCATTTTTTCTAAATACAGCATCCTTTCGCTGGATAGGTTGTTCTTTTTCCTGAATACAGCATCCTTTCGCTGGATAGGTTGTTCTTTTTCCTGAATACAGCATCCTTTAGCTGGATAGGTTGTTCTTTTTCCT
>CAIOMN010000270.1 GCA_903859415.1 uncultured Methylococcaceae bacterium | reverse complement strand
TATAAACTAATATTGTTTCAATAAAGTCTAAACTATCCAAATCGATTTTATCAAGTCGATCGGCCAATTCTTTGGCTCGGGTTATTGTCTGTTGTTTATCACTGGCAATCAAGCGAATAAATTCAAGAGTGGGGGATAAGTCCGAACGATTTTGATAATCTTCCAGATAGATGCGATGTAACTGGGGTGAATTTAGGAACGGTAAAAATTCAATGCTGGTGCTTTTCTCTATACCTCGATGGGGATAGATTACCAGTGCCAACCAGTTTCGTTTGGGCTTGTTTAAATAGAGATATAGGGTAATCTCACTGAACAATCGGCCATAAAAATCATGATCAGGCTGATATTGTACTTCGATAAAAATAAGCGGTTGTTCTGGATCGGTGCCAAGCGGTTTGAGTAAACCATCGATACGAAAAGCGGTCTGCTTGAGTTCTTCTGAGCTAAAGCAATAACTGTCACTGGCATAGTTTAAGCCTAATAGCTCCAAGGCCAGTTTAGGCGCTCGCTGAAATAAACGGTAAAACAGAGTATCCGTTTTCATGATTCAATCATCAAAGTAAGGGTGTTGCGGCTTACCTTAACACACTATCTTTGATTTACTTTTGAGTGTGAGTTATTTTTATATCAAAAAACATTATCTCAACAGAGTTGAAGTCTCGTGGTTTTTTCACACTCTACTTCAATTTCTGCATAACACCATTAACATAAGCCTGCTCTGCACTGAGATGCTGATACATCCTCATATCCAAATTCGATGGATTGCCCATTAAATGGCTAGTCGGTATGGAATAACTTGCTAAGAAACCCGGTATCATTGTGTAGCTGTTCAATCCGCTTTTTTGCGGCGATACCAAATTGGGAGTCAGGCTCTTTATTACTGAGTTGCTCAAGCACTGACAGACTTTTTTTGTCCAATAACTCAATGGCATGGAGTCGGACTGCTGGATAATAAGCACGAAGGGCAGCAAGCTCTCTAAGATAGGCATTTGCTTCATGTAATTGTTTGAGCATAACTCGTTCGGGATTATCAGTAAAAAGATCACGCAGCAGATTACCGTAATGCTCCTGCTCTCTTAATAATTCCCTGGGATCAATTTTACGTGGTTCGGTTGGATCGTCGCAGCAACTGGCCATGGTTTTGTCTCCACTTTATTGAGATGTTGAACGTAAGAAACGGCTTAATATACTCCAGATTGGCGGATAAATACTCACTCAAAACAAGTGAAGGACTATAATCACAGCCTATGTTTATCCAATATTTTTGGACACTGACTTATGACCGAATTATTATCCAAGCGAATAACGATAGACGCTAACATCTGCCATGGCAAGCCTACTATACGAGGCTTACGCTATCCGATTGAAAATATCCTGGAACGGCTGAGTTCCGGGATGGGTATCGATGAAATTCTAGCCGATTACCAGGACTTGGAAAAAGAAGACATTCTAGCCGTGTTGGAGTTTGCCTCTCAACTTGTAAAGGTTAAAAGAATCGAAATACTGGCGGCATGAAATTTTATGTCGATGCTCAACTGCCACGACATTTATCGGCAAGTCTAAAGTGGTCGGGGCACGACGCGTTGCATACCTTAGATTTGCCATCTGGAAACTGTACTCCAGATAGCGAGATCAACTACATTTCGATAGAGGAACATCGCATTGTCGTCACTAAGGATGCTGATTTTGTTAACTCATTTTTACTGTCGGAAGTGCCTTACAAATTGCTATTGGTGTCAATGGGAAATCTTAATAACCTTGAGCTTGAAGAACTATTCTCGAAAAATTTATCTGCGATTGTTGCTGCATTAGAAATCTATGACTTTGTGAAAATTACCCGTACATCGTTGATTGAACACAAATAACCAAGCAACATGATTATCTCTCGTTCATAATCAATGCCAACTCTATAAATTTACTGCTAAACTGTTGCGGATAAGAAGTACTGCTTTTTAACGGAGTGACGATCCTGTAGATTTGTTCAAATGAATAACTTATTAAGGGATTGTCTAATCGGGGCGTTTGGTCGACGATTCAGGTAAGGTCGTATACCGTTTCGATCTATTGATGAAAGAATGTGGTGGAAAATCACAACTAGCCCCGCTTTTAGTAGGTAGCCAGTAGAAGCGTTATACCTAATAGGTCATTCGTAATGTGTAAAAATCTGAGTTCAATCTGCTGGAAATTGGTTGGAGCTTGAACAGATTCTCACAGGCAGGTTTATTGCTAAGAATATTGCAGAACAAAATCCTCCAATTCACCAATAGCTAGCTTTTCAGCAGTGTTTCATAACCCAAAAAACCGGTTGAATATTGATTAGGCCTTTTAATTATTGGTTATTGTCCAGAATTCTTCAATTTTCCAATTTGGTTCCGCAACAGTAATGGAGCAAATTATTCGGAGAACATTATAGTAGTTAGACTCATCTAGTTCAGTCCAATTTGTATTTTTAAGTAATTTTGAATCTTCTTGACTAACGGCACTAAGCTGCGATAGGTTTTGTAGCAATATTCGATCAATCGGGGGATGTATAAAGCCCGCTTGAGGTGTGTGAATATTCGGCAAAACAATAATAGATTTTAGGTATACAGCAATCAGTTTTGCAGCTCTTCCATAGGTAACATTTTGCACGCCTTTCTCATTTAAATAATCACAAATACTATTACACCATTCTCTATGTTTTCTATCAAAATCAACTACACAGGTTATTAAATTTAGATTTTTTGAAAACTCAGTAACTCCGCATTGCTCAAGAGCATCTCTGAGCAGTTCAACATTTGTGAAACCTCTTTGAGCAGCCCTAGCTCCTGCCCAAACCGAAAAGTTATGTTGATGTTGAAATTCTGTATACGCCATAAGTTTCTTTATTGCCTAAATACTTTCTAATGTGACACCGAGATTAAGCTCTAATTGTTCTTTGGAACCTTTTTGAGTCGTGTTGACCTTATAACCATTATTTACAAGCCCCTTTATATAAATTTTGTTATAAATAAATGGGAATATAAACCAACATAACCCAGCAGTTATTAAGGCACACACAATCATTGCAGCCCCCCAATTCAAATCACTTCTAAAAAAAGCCGGCAAAAACCCAAAAAATAAACATGTCCAAGAAAAACCAACTGGTGCTTCTCGAATTTGACCAGTGTATGGATTTTTAAAAAATATTGTGTTGTAGGCCATTAGTTTATCACCTTTAAAATAATATATTTATAGCTAATCTCCAGATTCGAAAGAGATTAGCGGTTTCGTGCATAACCTTACTTTTTTGTGCGCTTCACCTAGTTTTTCATGTGTTCAGCTGAAATATTGATCTAAATTGCTTGCGTAGCTCTGCTCAAGATAAAACGTACGCAAAATTTTCAGCGGACGATGCGGATTTCAGATTTACCTTCGCGAACTGCGTAGCATTCCCGAACTAAAATTGGAGCGACATAAGATGCAATTGCTGTTTGTGTAACATTTGTCTTTAACCACTCGCCAATGCTTCCATATTGAGGATCATCGCGAGATGTACCTACTTTTACAACCTGTCCAATGAAAGTACTTCTCAATGAATCATATTGTTGTCTTGTTATGGAAATAATGGTTTTTGCTTTGCCAAATGTAATTTTTGTACCAATTGCAACACAACCAGTATATTCAAATTGGCTTTTACCAGCCCATGTGTCAATTTTCATGAATTTTTGCTAAGTGCAGAGAAACTTTTAAAGTAATTCTTAAGGTAGATGAACAGCATCAGAAGGGCATGAAACAGTTTTCTTACCTATCAAGCTCATCAAAACTCCATTTTGAATTGCGTAATTTTTGCTCGTGTATCGACGCAACTCATTTAATTCAGTATCTTCTAGAAATGTTATTTCTTTGCCGGTTACAGCATTCCCATATTTATCATTACCTATCAAAACTGTTATATTTACACAGATAGTAGTCGCCTTCGGATAGCTTGTAGCTAGCTCCCATAAGTCACCCATAAACTGCTTAGTATTATTTCCATCCAAGGCTCTATCGAAAGATAAATTTCCTGTATATTCTTGCGGTGTTGGTGTTGGTGTTGGTGTTGGTGTTGGTGTTGGTGCGTCGCAACCAACAATAAAACAAAACAATAATAAAGTGCAGCATAGTTTTAAGCAATTTGGCATAAATATAGATCTCACTTTAGGTTTAATTAAGTATTTCAAAAGACATGTTAACTGTATTTTTTTAATGCCAAAATGAAGATGTCTTAAAAGGAATCTTCTAATAGATTAGCGGTATTTCATAAAAGGAAAGCATGACTGCAAAAGAAACCCCGCTATTTAAAGTTATTTTATATTAGCATAGATAATTACGTGAGGGTGGAATTTTAAAACAAACAACCAAATGAACCCAAATGTCTATTGTTCAAAAATAGATGATATTTTGTGTAGCCCAATTACGCATGACAAACAGCATTTCTAACATAAGCCCCCACTTATCCGATGCCGATTTATTTAGTGCATTATAAAAGTGCCCTTCATTTATGGACTCTCATTTGACTGTCCGATTTAGAGAAAGTCGACTAGTAGTTCTGGGCAGAAATTTACCTTTCATTATCCAATCTCTGATTGAATTCGGATTTATACACTTGAGATAATTCTCCATCAAGCTTTTATCAAGTCCTAATAAATAATCTATAGTTCATCCAGCAACCCCTACTTCAGATTACTTTTACTAATTCGTGCCTGAACGGCAATCTATAATGTAATATAAAACAATAAGTTTTGATAAAATACGCATCTGAATATTAACTATCCTGATTCTGGCTTAAAACATGCTTATTTAAACAACTTATTGATACAAAAGGCTTTATGCGTATTCCAGTGAAAGTTGCCACCCAGTCCACGGGAAAGCTGCCACCTAAACCGGTGAAGGTTGCCACCCCATCGGAGCGAAGCGACGCGGGAAGTTTATTTTTACTCTATCTTGTTAGTTGACGTCAAATGAGTTTGTTTTTTTCGTAGTGATTCACCTTCTAATTTTATTTTGTAAGCATTATGTACCAGACGATCCATAATGGCATCGGCCATGGTTGAATCGCCTATGCTGGCATGCCATTGATCCAGTGGTAGCTGACTGGTAACAATGGTCGAGCGTGAGCCATGGCGGTCTTCCAGT
>CAIOMN010000269.1 GCA_903859415.1 uncultured Methylococcaceae bacterium | reverse complement strand
TCATTAAATTTAAAGGGTAGAAATCATGGAATTTTCCGCAGTATTAACACCAGATTCAGAAGGTGGTTACGTTGCCTTCAATCCTGAAACAGGCACAACTACTCAAGGCGAGACGGTTGAAGAGGCCTTGGCTAATTTGAGTGAAGCCACTGAACTCTATCTTGAAGAGTTTCCGTTGATTACTTATGCCCGCCCGCTTTTGACAACTTTTCAAGTACCCAGACATGCCTAAGCTCCCCGTCGTTTCGAGTGCAGAAGTAATTCGGGCTTTAGAGCTGCTGGGGTTTTCGGTGGTTCGGCAACGCGGTAGCCACATTGTTCTACGAATGGGTTCTTCAGGCTGTGTTGTTCCTAACCATAAAGAGTTGAAAGCTGGAACTCTAACTGGAATACTCAAACAAGCCGGTGTGTCGTTAGATGATTTCATATCAGCATTACGCGCCTAACCATCCGTTCCAGCCAAGCCAGGTAGGTCGTGCACATGCTTTTCGTGCCCGACATTTTCGCGTTAGAACGCACGAATGGCATTGAAGAAATCTATCGATATTCTGATTTTGACCGTTGAATGTTGGGCAACGAAAAGATGTTGCCCAACCTGACTTTTACGTTAGCCATAATGAAATGAAGAATAACTGGGGTCAGAGTAAACTTAAATGCCTAACTCAACGTTCCAGCGGAGCTTCGCTACGCTGAACTTTGCGTTAGGCATATGTACCATAGGAAAACACATGAGTCTTTTAGGCTTTTTCGGTGAAAAAGAAAATATTAAAGGAACAATAGGATATTTTAATTTATCTGATTGGTGGCTATCTGAATTCACTGAATAACTGGGGTCAGAGTAAAGTTAAATGCTTAACTCAATGAAAATTGGGGTCAGAGTTATTTAAATGCTTCAATTGTTGTTTTTAATGGGAGGCTGTTTGGCTTTGGCGTATATTTCCTGGCCTAACAAGTCGGTCAAAGGGACGCACCGCTCGTTGGCGGTTTTGAACATCAAATTTAAATTCAAGGTCAGTGACTTCGCTAAAGTTCATCAAGCGGCGCGCCCCTTACCGTAACGTTAGCCAGGGCGGGGTAGTACTTCATCAAAAACTCCCCCGATAAAAAACAGGGGGAGACAATGAGGAAAGTAATTTTAATTTTTATGTGCATTGCAGTTGTAAAAACAGCTTCTGCTGGCAACACTTCAGTAGCTATCGCAGAAAGTGTTGTCAACAATTTTATGTTGTCATTTGGAGAGTTCTACTGCGTAGCAAGGTAAATATCCTCTGCAATATCGCAGAATGTCGTACAATATCTCATGCTTACTATTATCGATTATCGATTATCGAATCTCCTTTGTTTACAAAATTATGGACTGACTATTGGTCAGAAGAAGAACGCGCAGAATTTTGTACCTATCTTGCCAGTAAACCCAATGCTGGCGATTTAATTCCCGCTTCTGGTGGCTGTCGCAAAATTCGGTGGTCTGCTGGCAGTTTTGGTAAGCGTGGCGGAGTTCGGGTTATCTATTCTACCCACTTGACAAATGGAGCTATCGTTTTGTTGGTTATCTATGGCAAAAATGCCACTGAAAATATACCCGCTCATATTTTGAAAAAAATTGCTGAGGAATTTAATTATGTCTCTAAGTAAAAATGAAGTTTTAAAACGTGATGCTAGCCGTAATATAGGCGAAGAGTTACTACAAGCTATTCGTGATGTCAAAGCTGGAAATATTGGAGACCAATATGAAGTAGAACAAAATGAAATTGATACTACCGTCAATTTAATAAAAACAGACAAGAAAGACTTTGTACATTCAAGTCTAACTCAACGTTCCAGCCAAGCCCGGTAGGTCGGGGGACATGCTTTTAGTGCCAGACATTTTCGCGTTAAAACGCACGAATGGCCTTGAAGAAATCTCTCGATATTTTGATTTTTATCGTTGAATGTTGGGCAACGAAAAGATGTTGCCCATATGACTGATCTTTGCGTTGGGTGTGTTCCTAGTTAAGCATTAAGATAAATCGTGTTAAACTCGCCGCATGAAAATTAAAGATCTTATCGCAACAATTGAGTTGGATGGTTGGCAGCAAGTCCGGCAAAAAGGGAGTCATCGCCAATTTCACCATCCCATCCCATCAAATCCGGTACGGTTATTGTTGCTGGAAAACCCAGCGTAGAGGTTCCGCCGGGAACACTTATCAACGTTCTGAAACAAGCAGGACTTAAGTAGTAGAGGTTTATATGCGTTATATGGTTGTTATTGAGGAAGGCCCAACAAGCTTTGGTGCCTATGTCCCTGATCTCCCCGGTTGCATAGCTGTAGGCGAATCATCGCAAGAGGTTCTGCAACTTATTCAAGAAGCTATCGAGTTCCACATTGAAGGACTTAAAGAAGAAGGCCAATATATTCCGCTACCACATTTTGCAAGTTCCTTTGTTGAAGTCCAAGCATAACGAATAAGGTTAGATTGTGCGAGCGAAGCGAGCCACAATCTAACCAATAACTGGAGCAATAACTGGGAATAACTGGGGTCAGAGTAAAGTTAAATGCTTAACTCAACGCTCCAGCGGATCTTTGCGTTACCGGAATAACTGGGGTGTATGCGAATAACGCTACCACGTAGATTTGTCGGGTGTATTCTGTTTAATGTTTGTAATCCATTCTGGACTTAATGGCAATAACTCATCAATACGACTATTAGGCCAAGTGGGGAGTTTTTCTAAGGTATCTTTCAACCATTCGGTTGGGTTTAAACCATTCAGTTTGGCAGTGCCGAGCAGTGTTTGTATAGCGGCCGCTCGTTTGCCTGCACGTTCAGAGCCTACAAAGAGCCAGTTCTTCTTACCTAAGGCGATAGGTCTGATACAGTTTTCGACGGGCATGCGCTAAACACGCTAATTCAATACAGTCTTCTCCAGTAAAGAGTGCTTTATAGCCGGCATAATCATCAACCATCAAGTCGATATGCAGATGAAGTTCGCTACGGGCTGATTCATCTGAAGAAAAGGTCATGTTTTTGACCTGCCAAGGGGATTGTAGGCCTAAAGCCAAGCTAAATAATATTTCACTGTTCATGGCTATATTATTGCATTACCCACTACGATTCACATAGAGCCAGTATTTGCTGAATATCCATTAAATTCCTTGATTAGCCTGACATAACGCTGGGCAAGTTGATCATGCTTTTTGTCGACTCTTGGATAAAAAATTACAACAGTCTTAACCTGACTGAGTCTATTGACGCCAAAAACCCTGTAACTATAACAGGATTAAGATTTATCGGTCGGATCATGGGCGTGGTCTTTCTGACGGCTTTTTTTATCACAAGGCCATCATACCCGTAATACCCTCGCCCAAACGCTTATGCCTTACCATCACAATGGATCACATCAACGCTATAAAAACAGAGCCTATGTTTTCACCAGCATTGATGATAAAATTAACTATAACCCAGCTCAATTTAATGCCCTAAAACAGTACCAATCAGGTTACTTACAACAGTAAGTTGTTTAATATTACGGAGTAAAGCCATGACCACAATTACCCTGGATGACGCATTAATCGCAGCCACTGCAATCGTTCATGACATGACCGTTGTTACTCGTAATGTGGCAGATTTTAAGCCAACCGGTGTACAAATACTCAACCCTTGGAATTAATTCAATAGTGACCCAATCCCGATCCTCGCTCGAAGCCGCCCTGATTACCCGATCAGGAATATAGAGGGCTTACCGGATTTTAAAGTTAAACCTTTTTGCAGAACCTTTTCGCAGCACCAATAAAGTTACAAATTCCTGCAAACGTTTTACCCTTATCTGGCAGCAGCCAGACGCATTACACAATCAACGGATAATAATG
>CAIOMN010000268.1 GCA_903859415.1 uncultured Methylococcaceae bacterium | reverse complement strand
TCGTTGTCCTGTAATGTTTGATTAATGCGTTGGGCTATATATTCATCCCGTTGATTTAACAATACTTGAGCGCTTTCTAAAGAGGTTTCTTTAAGCTCCGTAGGAATTAGCATCTGCATCATTAATTCACGTTCTTTAACCAAAAGCTCTGGAGATTCTGTACCCATAAGTACCGCTCCTTTTTTATTTAAAGTTTGGAGTAACCTATGGTTTTCACTTCCCAACTCCGCAACCTCTGCTACGATTTCCTTTTCTTTCCCACATACAGGCAAACCATCTTGATAAAGCTTTAAACCGCTATAATCTAACTCCAAGCCTTCAATGGTCGTGGCAACTATTTCCCAAAATTGTTTGACAGCATCAAGATATTTGTTTTCCTGCGCGTCACTTCTGAGCTCACGGGCTGCTTTACTCAATGAACCTAAATCCTGAGGACTATGAATAATGGGGAAATAAATCAATGCACGCATAAAAAACCATCCTTAGATCTGTTTTTCTTCGTCCACAGGTAACGCCGCGCCCAAACGATCCTCTAAGCGCTTAAGACGATCTTCCAACTCTAAATTGGGTAATGCAGGCCCTCTAGCTTTAGAATCAAAAGCTGGGTTACCGGTCCACCAATCTAATCCCATTTCCAACGCTTTATCTACGGAGCAGATTAGTAAGCGGATTTCAAGTGTAAGTAATTCGACTTCAACTAAACGAATACGAATGTCACCACTTATAACGATGCCCTTATCTAACAGCCGCTCTAGCAAATCAGCTACCGTAGTCGAGTTTGTTGAGTGGGTTAATTTTTTATTGTCGCTCATGACGTAAATCCTTACAGTAATCGACCGATAGGTCTTAAATCCTCTTGCACATTTGCCCCGATAGGCAAATAGCGCATACCAATTGTCCCAATCTTAACGTACGGCTTGAACAATCCACGGCATGGAATAAATTTCATTGCATTTAATTGGTAGCGTTATCAAGTCTTTCAAGAATATCCAAAGACAGCCGTAACTGACCCTCTTTTTCGTAACGCTGAGCAATAGTCAGCAAAGCTGATTTCGCCACATTACTTTCATCACTACTAGAGTATTCTTCAACAATTTTTAGAAACACACCTATTGCTTGCCGAAGTTCTCCTTGCTCAAGCCAAGCATTGCCCATACGCAAGAGGAACCCTTGGGTTGATGTGTTATTGTCTGTAGAAGCATTAACCATGATGAAACTCCTTTAAAAAGAGAACACAAAGACTGTGTTCATAAATAATCCAGAATAATTTTGTATGATTGTTCATGGAACTCATTTTTTATAATAATCGACCCAAAGGGCCTAGGTTCAAATTCAAATCTTCATCTTTGAGACCAAATACTTCGCGTAGATTATCTAATTCTTCGGCTTGACGCATCAAAGTCATTCCTAAGCGTTCAATTTCTTCATCGCTTAACGAACCCGAATCCATTCTTCTTATGGCCTGCCTTTCAAGAAGCTCGTGTAGTAATTTGACTAACGTTAAAACAAGTTGTGCTAAACCATTACGAACGCGATCGCCATCAATTTCCAATTTTCGAGGCGTGTTTGCGGCAACCAATTGTTGTGCAATGAACGGAACTGCGTCAACTTTAGGGCAATTTGATAATAATTGATTTTTTGTCATTATTCTCTTCCCCGTAATTGTTTGCCAGTTTCAACTGAAGCCACCAGAGCCTGAAGGCTTAAATAAATCAAATCAATATTTGCAACTGAAACAGTGACATCTGCAACCACAACAGCTCCTTTGTTTAATAAACGATCCAAGGCCTCACATAGAGAAACTTGTTCCTTTTTATCCTGATATTGCTTGTTTGCCATAATATCTATTCCCAACAATCTATATATAAAGTGCAAAACCCAAATTCCTTAACTCATTTAAACCGGCAGGGTCATTTTGCCGAAAAACCAATGCTGTCGATAAGTTCGGAAATGTTTCATGAGCATTTTTTAACAGTTCTGATTCGTGATTTGCAATTGCTTGGCAAAACGCGCAAATGCTTGCAGGCGTCATTTGATTAATAATTAGTGCTTTAATATTGATACCTAATCGCTGTAAAGCCTGTGTCATTTCATTGGTTTTATCAAATGCCAAGTGAGTAGGAATAGTCACCGCATAAATCCCGGTTTGCTCACTCGCCTGCAATAAAACACGTAGATTTTTTAATTCGCGCGAAAGCTTTACCAATCGCTCTGATAAATGTGGAAATCGCATTATTTTACGGTATTTGAGCAACAATGAGAAAAAAATTCTCAGCCAATCTCGGATCAACACAGGTAATTCCAGTAAACGCAGCAAATGCCCACTGGGCGCAGCATCCACAACAATCATGTCATAGCGACCACTATCAAGATGATCCATAATGGTTGTTAGCGCCATGATTTCATCCAATCCAGTGGGTGCTAGATCAAGTAAGCGCTCTAGCACTTCACGATCAAAAGTAATATCTAGGTTCGGCAAGGAATCACGTAAAAAACTTTCTAACTCTTCCCTATAATCCATACGAATTTTTTCAAAATCCGCTTCAGCATTTATTTCTTGAGCATCTAACTTAAGTATTACTTTTGTAGGACTGCATTGTACCCTCAAGCCCAAACAATCGCCAATGGAATGAGCGGGATCAGTGGAAAATAATAAAATGCGTAATTCAGGATAATCATTTTGCAATCGTAATGCCGTTGCGCACGCCAAGGTTGTCTTACCTACACCGCCTTTACCTGCGAAAATAATTAACTTTGAGCTATTAGCCGGTAGTTGAATTGGGTTTTCTACATGTAAGTGTAATTTATTTCCACTTAAAACAGGCGTAGGCATCCCAAGATCTTTATCAAGCACACCTAACTGAGACCATAGAATACCCACTAGTTTATCTCTAGGTTCGTCAACCAACAAAGGCAGAGTCCAAAATGTGTGTCCAGGCAACCTTAAATGGATATCCCTTAGAGCCAGCTTTTGCCTATTATTTTCTGCAATGCACATAGGGCAGTGACTTTCTGGCGTCAATCGATTAACGACCAGATCAGACATAAATACTTTTTGTTTACTTAATGCCTTAGCGAGATCGATGCTTTCTTCTACAACCATGGATTCAGCGATCATAACTAAAATAAAGTTGCAGCGCTCTTTATCCATCATTAAGGCATGCATTGATTTCAGTGAATCATTCATATCTAGTAAAAAAACATCCAAATGATCCAAGTGCTTATCACCGCCAAAATGACTTCGCATGTATCGATGTTTGGCGAGCAAAGTATCCAACGCAATTAACCAGCGATGAATCAAATCTGGCATATTCAATAATCGTAATGTATGACCTGTTGGAGCAGTGTCTATAATGATTCGATAGTAATTATCTTCTTGAGTCCATTTTGCAATTTCAAGGTAAGCAGCTAATTCATCCATACCAGGAAGTGCGGTATCCATTAAGTTTTGAATATCGACTTGATCAAGAAACGTTCCACGCTCTGCAATTTCTTTCAGAGATGCCTCATACCTTACTTTGAATTCATGCAATGAAGAGACAGCACTTAATTCACGAACCTCTAAGTTCTTTGGAAATTCCAAAGTAGACAGTATATTTTGGAGAGAATGTGCCGGATCAGTTGAGACTAACAAAAAAATATGTTCTGGGTGATCTTGTGCCAATTTTAAAGCTGCGGCAGTTGCGCAGGTACTTTTTCCTACACCGCCTTTACCTCCAAAAAAGACCAGCTTTAGCGGGCCTTCTTGTAAAAATCTTGGGAGGATCATCGGCTTCAAGCCCCCTCTTCGTCTTCTTCGTCTTCTTCGTCTTCTTCGTCTTCTTCGTCTTCTTCGTCTTCTTCGTCTTCTTCGTCTTCTTCGTCTTCTTCAGTGTCACCTATTAAATCATCCTCTTCATCGAGGGCATCTAATCGATCTAGCAGTATGGCTTCTTGTTGTTCAAATTCTTCTTCTGTAATCTCACCTGTTTCTAATTGCATATAAAGCTCTGTGAGATTATCACGAATTCGATCGGCTTCTCCAGATAACTCCTCTTCTGCCAGCTCATGGATTTTTTTAAAAATCCAATTGATCCCTTTAACAGGCGAGAATAAAATGTCGTCAACTAAGAGCATGGCATAGCCTTTTTACCGCGTATGGTTTTTAACACTCGTTAATGCGTTCTTTTTAACGACTGGTGCATGCAAATCTAATGTAATAAAATTATGCGGCGCCCAAGGTCCTGTATAATCAAATAAATACACATTATCGAATAGTTTTGAGGCTTCAAAAACACCTTTGGCAAACTCATCAAGCTTGTCTCTTTCGACTAAACAGGCCAAATTCATTACATCTTTTTCCCGTTTAACCGCTGTTTCAACAATATCTTCACAATAATCGAACAAAACTTCTTTTACTTTTTCTGTGAATTCTATTCTGTCGGCATCTCGCAATGATTGATAGAGGTTTCCCAGTCGAATTTTTTCATCGCGATGATCAATGTTATTAGCATCTCTATCCCAGATTTCATCACGCCCTTGCCTCAAGCTTGGATGATTAGCAACATAATATTCGTAAATATTAGCTACATCCCAAGAAACGCGTAAACCCATTTCAACACGCCCATTTAGGCGTTCAAAATGCTCTCTGATCGTATCCTGGTTAGAAGTTAGGAGCTTTTCTACTGCTTCAGCATTTCGAGCTATAACACCAAAACGCATGGGTAATACAGTATTATCTTCTGTCAATGAGTGCAATACTGCTTGATGCGCACTGATATTTCGTCTATCTGGACGTAAGCGGGTACTAACGGTATCGCTAACCACCGCTCTTAAACCATCTTGATCTATAGCATAGACAGCCGCAGATTCAAGACCTCGAATTTGATAGCTAGGCTTTAAACCGTCGGACGCACAAAGCGCATAAAGCACTTTTGCTCGACTGTCTCTTAGTTTATCAGTGCTCACAAAACTCTCCTTAATAAAATACGCTTTTTATGGCCCGTTTGACTCACACGATTTAAGCGCTGATACTCTTCTGAATAAATACGCCCGAAATCAGTAAGTATTTGTGATTTACCTGTCAGATTAACACAAGCGCGATAACTCTTAGCCATACGCATCGTACGGATGTGAGCAATGGTATGAATTTTGTTCATAATAACAACCTCAATACTTGATTCGCAAGCCAGAAGATTTTTTATTCTCAGCCTCCCCTGGATTTCCTTTATTATAAATCTCATCGCAGGCAGCTGTAGCACTTGCAAGCAGTGCTGCTTTTTCTTTATCAATTTCTGCTATGCGAGTATCAATACTGGTAATTCTCGATAAAGCCACTTCACGTTCTTTGGCTCTGCGCCAACG
Organism: uncultured Methylococcaceae bacterium; assembly: GCA_903859415.1. Taxonomy (GTDB): domain Bacteria; phylum Pseudomonadota; class Gammaproteobacteria; order Methylococcales; family Methylomonadaceae; genus Methylobacter_C. Next base: position 2,331 of record CAIOMN010000268.1, on the reverse strand, counting down.
CTCTAATTCGAGAGCACCGACCTGAAAATAGTCTCGATAGACTTGATGATCACGACTTACTCGTCCAGAATGTGTTTTTATATCTGTAACTGTTCGGGGTGGACTAGTGATTATGGCCATGATTTTTTACTCCACTACTTTTATTCTTGTAGATACTTTAATAGCTTCTGAACCCACTGGTGGACAATACTTACGTATTATACCATCAACCATTTCATGAAATATGGATCGTCCGGAATGTTGTATTTTAGCGGTTTCCATGCTCAAAACATCATAACAAATAGAGTGGAATAGCTGATCACCAAAACGGGGCTGCAATCCTTGTATTTGTAAGATACGAGCGATAGCAATACCCGCCCGCAAACCATGTTTTGCCTCGTGGTCGCTACCGTGCAACTCTCTGACGATATCTACAATGTATCCGGATTCTTTCAGTGGTAATTCAGAGCGGGCATGAAGTATCTGTACCTCAGTGTCCCGATCAACAAGACCCACATTAATCGTAATCATGCGATTCATTAATGCATCTTGCGTCTTATGCGTTCCGGCATATTCTTCAGGGTTAGAGGTAAAAATTGCACGAAAACCAGGATGCACATCCAGATAGCCTTCGCCCGAAGTGCGCGCACCGGGCAAATTCAAAATGCCCTCTGATAAAACGGATAACAGTACATTATTGGTATCTGCTTTCGAACGATTAAACTCATCATATATTAGCATATCGCCGTTCCGACAAGCCGTCGTCAAACGGTTATCGACCCACATACGACTCATCTGCTCTTCCGTTTTTAACACTGAATGTATGTAATTATCAACTAAACTACTTTTGCGATAACCAACGTCTTTCCCTGTTAAATCGGAACTTACAAATTCTTGATTACCTTGTAATAAAGTAACAGGACGACCCCATTGGGCAGCCAGATGAAATGCTAACGTTGTTTTCCCTGTTCCTGATGGTCCTGCAAAATGGACTGGATAGCCTGCATTTAAATAAACCAAAGAACGATCTATGATCTCTTTCACATAGGGCGTAACGACAAAACCCTTACTCGCTTCTGGAACGATAAGATCATCTTTTACTTCATAACGTGGATTTGAAACGGTTTTATTACTAATCATAAATGCTCCTGAGCCAAAATGGCACCTGTCCTTCCCGATAACAAGGAATTAAAAAATCGGATGGTTTTAAATGCTGTTGCTATGAATGCAAGCATTCTGAATTTAGCCCCACTAGCACTTAAATATAAAATTTTAATGTAACTGTTAATACAGTATGTCAGACCTTTAGTATTTTATTAAAAGACTAAAGGTCTATATGAGTCAGCATTTGTCCTTAATTTGCATTAAGTCACTATTTGCTTTCCTTTTTGCCTAAAGATGTATCGTTATGTTTAGCTGTTTTTTTCGATTTTTTTACTTCTGTACTTTCTAATGGCTCGATGATGGTTGAGTCTGATGAAGATGAAGCAGTCGGTTCTACAACTTCTGGCAGCGCTTGCTGTTCAAGGCTTGTCTCTTCATGATGTATTTGCACATTTTCATCAGTTATTTCCGTGGCATCATCAGCGAATCGAATCGCTATACTAGAAATGCTGTTTTTTTTTTAGCGGCAACTGTGCCGAAAAATACTGCATGAGCACCGGCTCTATCTTGTGAAGCTTCATTAATGAAAGCCCCAACACTGCTTCTATTTGCAGAAATAAAGTCTGCTCTTTCTTTTGCGGTCTGTTCAGCCATGTTTTTACGATCAGCATTAAAGCCAGTCAGTAATTCTAACGTATCTTTTGACACATTATTAACAAAAGCAGCTCGCTCTTCGCGCCCCTGCCGCCCCATCACCTGACGAAAGTGATGAAATGAACTTACTAAACGATTAACGTCATTCGCATTATTGTTGACAAACGCTGCCCGTGCTTTAGCATCTTGTATTCCGTTGCTCGCGCGAGTTGCAGCAAAGTCAGATATCTGAGCTTTTACACTAAAAATCCGTGCATTCTGTTCAGATAAGCGGTCTTCACGAGTACTATCAATGTGACTTCGTAATTGCGCCAGATCATCTGTGAAACGTCCCATGGGTGTTCTCCTTAGGTTATCTCTTTATGACAAACCCCAAGCTGTGAGCTTGAGGAAGTTGTAAGTGCCCGTATGTTAAAAAAAACAACAAGGCACTCGTTCTCTTCAATTTAATTACGCTGGTGTTGCAGCACTGGCAGTTAAGCCAATCGCTTCAGCATATTTCAAATAAGTTTCAACAGAAGCGATAACTACGCGAGCTTCAATTGATAATAATTCGATACCAACTAATGAAACCTTAACCCAAGCATCAATAAC
>CAIOMN010000267.1 GCA_903859415.1 uncultured Methylococcaceae bacterium | reverse complement strand
GCCTTCGTTGTCAGGACGCCGGGATGAATGATTTTGTTGCAAAACCAGTCGTTCCTGAACATTTGCTGGCTGTTCTGGTTCGCTGGCTTCCTCAGAAAGACGCTATCCCCTCTGAAGAGACAGCCACTCCAGAAACCACGCTTACCCCAACCCAAGATACCGGCAGTTCTCTTATTAACCAAACGACTGGGCTAAAATTTTTGAATGGTAATGTCGCCAGCTATCGGCGCCTCCTGTCGAGGTTTGCTGAAACCAACCTATCAGACGCCGACAAAATACAAACTGCGTTAGCGGCTGGTGACTACGTCACTGCAGAACGAATTGCTCATTCCTTAAAGGGCATTTCTGCTACGCTGGGGATTGAAACACTGCAAGTACTTGCCCAAACTCTAGAAAAGAAGCTTCATGAGGGAGTTCCAGCTACAGAACTGATCACTGACTTGGCTTCTCTAAGTGAGTTACTAGTGGCCGTGTGTGTAGAAATCCAGACTATTGAATGAATTAAACTGAATGAAGATAGCTAATTGAATACTAAGAATGGCGTTTTGCTGAGATAAAAGCTTATAAAAACTTGATGGCGGCAATCACAATGCCACCCACCGTCAGGGTGGTAGCAAATGACCAAATCATAAAATGATCCATCCGTGAAGTGAGTTGATCAAACCGCTTTGCTGTTTCAACTTGCATTTGCTCAAAGCGTTTATCGACTTGTTCAAAGCGTTTCGCTGTTTCAACTTGCATTTGCTCAAAGCGTTTATCCACTTGTTCAAAGCGTTTATCCATATCTTCACGTAACAACCTCATCTCGTTACGTAAATCAATATCCAAATGGGAGAAATGATTGGTTTGAGCTTTAAGCATCAAGATCATCATTTGATCTGGAGAAATGCTTTGACCACTAGCAACCTGTTCCATCACCTTTTGTGATTGAGTATCCAGCCAATTATCAAAAAACTTATCATCAAACATCATTAATCCTTTTCTACATTACCTTAATGCATTAAATATTAACACAAACTTAACCCGGAGACTGCCCCTTATAGTAGCTAATAACTATTGCAGCGCTGGAGCAGGTGTTTGGACAGATCCGATTAGTTTGATTGTTGTTTGAAGATAATATGCTCAAGCCTATGATTTTTATTTTTTATATTTACACTAGCAGTATCAATTTCTGAACTGTTAAGCTTTTGAGAAACGGCCACTTAATAAATGATTGCATCTAATAGTTATTTATGATACCGTCTAAATGGCTATATTGTAGTTCATCCCAATAGCCAAATCTTTTTTATACTCAACATTCTCTTAAGGGGGAATTATGCCAGATAGATCGCCTCAGATTCTACAAACCTTAACATCTCATGGCTTAATCAACAAAAATATAAGCCTTGATCAGCTTAATACCGCAAGCCAACAAATTGGCAGTTTAATCGGCGTTACAGCGGCGGGTGAGTGGACTTTTATTTCACCCAATTACGTTTACAAAGGCGGTGTTATTGATAAAAATGCAGTTATAAATGTCGACACTCATGCAAAAGTGCTTAATGCATTAAGTACAAATGGTATTATTAACAAAACAACTACCCTTGATCAAATTGTTGCTGCAAGCAATCAAATTGTTGGTTTAGCGGGTCTTGCACATGGTGATTGGACTTTTGTTTCACCCAATTTCGTTTACAAAGGCAGTAATCCTGTAGGTGATATAGGTATTGCCAGACCACTGTGATTGAGAGGGTGATAGATCAGTACAACGATTTATGCGAAAAAGAGGCAGTAGAATGCCCATAAAACCAAGGCAAACATACACCATCAACAAATTCCTTAACTAAAACAAATTAATGAGTGTATTTAATAGCGTGTTAGATAAGGATTATTTTAGTAACGCCCTGACCTACCCAGCAAGGGCGTTATCTATCTAATAAACCCCACTTTACGACACCGATACAGATGAACGTTCTGGAGCTTATTTTTAAAACCATTTCCTCAAACCTACTTTTTTTCTCTTTCGAAGAAGAATTTAGTCAAGGCCGCTATAAACGATTCGCTGAACTCGCTATTTTTATGCATTACGCGTCATTGGATGACAATAGTTCCCAGTATGCAGGCTATGAAGAAATTAGGTGTCATTTGGCTTCGGAAATGGAAAAAGTCTGTCCTGATGATATTTTCAATAATTATTACACCGCCTACCATATAGTCATGCCTTATGTGTTCATCCGTTCTTATCACAGAATAGATGAATTGGAAAAGTCGCTTGAAATTGTGTGTGATGAAGCCCTTTTCTCCCCAGAACTCCCCCCTCACAGACAGATGGAATGGGACCTGATGTTACATAAGCTTGACGAGAAGAAGTTACTTAAAGTGCAAGATCATTCGATTCTATGCCGAGGCCGCCTTTTACCCTTCTTAGATCGTGACCTTGTTTATGCGCTGACCCATGCTGTTTTTTATCTTACTGATTTTGGCTTCAGTAGAACTGCGCCAGAGGGTATTTTCATAGATAAAATCCTGTTTCACACCGCCTGTCTCATTGCACGTTACTACGATGAGCAAGATGTTGATGTGTCAATGGAGCTGGCAATAAGTTTTTTTGCTTTATATCCTTTTGCTCAAGATCGTGCGTCTGCCGATCAGCTCTTTGCTGATGTCATGATACTATCAGAACGACTTATTTATGAAACCAGTTTTCTTACTCTTGATTACCCGCACATAGCAGGGGAAACAGGTATCCTGGAAGAAAAATACCATACGTTATTCGTCCTCGGCATATTATGTACCCTATTAAAAAAGTTGGACGAAGAAGAGGGGTTGCCATGGAAAATCACAAACAGCGTCTTTCTTTCTTCAAATATCATGGAGCACCCCCAAGAAAACACCCTAGATCTTGAAAATCTAGCCTTAGTTAAGGCTTGGCGTATTATCGACTCCCTGAAGTTAAAATCCTATTCAAAGAAATTATATGATGAATATAAAAGTGTTTTTGGTAGATCACAGTATTTAGAAGATGAAATAACATTTTATGTTGGAATCATGAAACGTCGTAATCATCATGGTATCCTGTGGAACCAGGAATTTAAGTTGCTAGCAGTTCATCCTGAACAACAACGGGTTCTACGTGCAGAGTCAGAGGATGATTTAATGTCTAAAATGACGTATGAAGATGCCTAATTTGTAAACACCATCACCATCAGTGTAGATACCTATGACTAAAGAGGACACTACACTTTCTAACAATTTTAATCCCCTTGTTAGCTTACCACTTGACTTTTGTAAGCTTTCCTACAATCCAACACACGCCCAATCCCAATAATTTCAAGTAATTACCGAATGGCATATTGATTGCTTATATCAAATTAAACGTAGCTAATTGATATAAGCAACTATGAAATCGACAAAAGACATTGCGGTACTGCTGGATGAACCGGCTTGTGAGCACAACAAGAAAGAAAAATCCGGCTGTGCCAAGCCTAAACCCGGAGCTTCTGCGGGTGGCTGTGCTTTCGACGGCGCCCAAATAGCTTTACTGCCTATTGCTGACGTAGCCCATATTGTCCACGGCCCGATTGCCTGTGCGGGCAGTTCTTGGGATAACCGAGGCACTCGCTCCTCAGGTGCGACTTTGTATCGCATCGGCATGACCACCGATTTAACCGAGCAGGATATTGTCATGGGGCGGGCAGAGAAACGCTTGTTTCATGCGATTAAACAGGCCATTGATACCTACTCTCCACCAGCGGTGTTTATTTATAACACCTGTGTTCCTGCCTTGATAGGCGATGACATTAATGCCGTGTGTAAATCAGCGCAAGAGCGTTGGGGTGTGCCGGTGGTGCCGATTGATAGCGCGGGTTTTTATGGCACTAAAAATCTGGGCAACCGGATTGCTGGCGATGCCATGGTTAATCATGTGATTGGTACCCGTGACCCTGACCCCTTACCCGAAGCGGATCGTACAAACTTTCCTGCCGTAACACCTAACTTTAAGGTTCATGATGTGAATTTGGTAGGCGAATACAATATAGCCGGTGAGTTCTGGCATGTATTACCGCTGCTCGATGAACTGGGCTTACGTATTCTGTGTACCTTATCCGGTGATGCCCGGTTCCGTGAAGTGCAAACCATGCACAAAGCCGAAGTGAATATGATGGTCTGCTCTAAAGCGATGGTTAATGTCGCCAGAAAGTTAAATCAACAGTATGGCACACCCTGGTTTGAAGGCAGTTTTTACGGGATTACGGATACCAGCCAATCCTTAAGAGATTTTGCCAAAGCCCTTAATGATGATGATTTAACTGCACGTACTGAAGCCTTGATTCTGCGTGAAGAAACCCGGATCAGAAAAGAACTTGAGCCTTGGAAAGAACGTCTTAAAGGTAAGCGAGTTTTATTATTTACCGGCGGCGTTAAGAGTTGGTCAGTGATCTCTGCCTTACAAGATTTAGGCATGGTCGTCGTAGCAACCGGTACCAAAAAATCCACCGAAGAAGATAAAGCCAGAATCCGTGAATTAATGGGTGAAGATACCGTGATGATTGATGACGGTAGCCCAAGAGCCTTGCTTAAAATTGTCCATGACTACAAAGCCGATATTTTAATTGCCGGTGGTCGTAACATGTACACCGCCTTAAAAGCCAAAGTACCTTTCCTGGATATTAACCAGGAGCGGGAATTCGGTTATGAAGGTTATCGGGGCATGTTAGAACTCGTACGCCAATTAGCACTCACCATTGAGAGTCCAGTATGGGAAGCGGTTAGAGCCCCTGCTCCCTGGAAATCTAAAGCCCAAAAAGCTGCTGTTACATCAACGGTGGAGTGTGCCTAATGGTTGACATCTTAAAAAGAAATAAAGCCTTATCGGTTAATCCCTTAAAAGCCAGCCAACCGATTGGCGGCTCTTTAGCGACCTTGGGCTTTAATCGTGCCATGCCGATGTTGCATGGTTCACAAGGCTGTACCGCATTTGCCAAAGTATTCTTTGTGCGGCACTTCAGAGAGCCTATCCCCTTACAAAGTACGGCAATGGATCAAGGTAGCTCAGTCATGGGTGCGGATGAAAATGTCCGTGAAGGCATTAAAACCATTGCTGAGAAATCACGTCCCGCTTTAATTACTATTTTAACCACCGGTCTGGCTGAAACCCAGGGCGCGGATGTACACCGTAATGTCAGAGAGTTTAAAGACGCTAATCCCGAGTTTGCAGATATCGCCGTGGTGGGTGTTAATACACCCGACTTTACTGGCAGTGTTGAAACCGGCTATGCCGCTACACTCACAGAGATCTTACGTGCCGTTGTTCCAGATGCAAAAACTGCTGGTACGTATCCTGGCAAACGCAAAAAACAGGTCAATGTCTTGGCGAGTTATATTTTAACCCCCGGTGATCTGGAAGCTCTTAGAGATATCTTTGAACAGTTTCAACTCAGACCGGTATTTATCCCTGACATTTCTGATTCTCTGGATGGCTGTTTGACGGATGAAGATTTTAGTCCTGTCACCATTGGTGGTACACCTCTATCTGAATTGTTGACTGTTGGTGATGCCTTAGCCACGGTTGTTATTGGTGAGTCGCTACATAAAGCCGCCGACGTATTACAGGAAAAAACCGGAGTCCCTACTTATGCTTTAGGTCATCTCTATGGCTTAAAAGCCAACGATGCCCTGATCAGCGCGTTGGTAGAAATCAGTGGTCGAGACGTACCTGAGCGTATTGAACGCCAACGCGCGCAGTTACAGGATGCTATGTTAGATACGCATTTTATGCTGGGACAATTACGCATTGCTATTGCTGCCGACGCGGATTTATTAAGTGCTTTTGTAGACCTTGTTCAAGAAATGGGCGCTGAGGTGGTAACAGCCGTCACCTCTTGCAACGTGCCTTTATTGGCAAAAATTCCGGTTGCCACGATCAAGATTGGTGACCTTGAAGATATGGAAGTATCAGGCAGAGAACATAAAGCGCAATTAGTGATTGGTAACTCTCATGCTGTTGATACCTCTGAGCGTTTAGGTGTACCTATTTTACGCGCGGGCTTTCCGTTATACGATATTATTGGAGGTTATCAAAAAACCTGGATTGGTTATCGGGGTACTCGTCAAACGCTGTTTGATCTGGCTAATTTAGTAATCAATTTTTCACATGAAGAAATAGCGGCTTATCGTTCTATTTATGGACAAAAGCCTGCATCAGAACTCACCGACTATCCACCGTCATGTCATTAACCCGTCGAATGCACGTTGTGCAAGCTAATGAGAACAGGAGTTTTATGGATACTGCAATAAAAGTCGCGTTTGCGACCACTGATATGGAAACCGTTAATCAACATTTTGGTTCGGCTAAATCCTTCGCCCTGTATGCGGTGGATATGGAAAACTCGGAGTTACTGGAGGTCTCGCAGTTTGGGGTACTGAGTCAAGATGGCAATGAAGAAAAGCTATCGGTCAAGATTGATTTGTTGTCTGGTTGTGCCGCAGTGTATTGCCAGGCAGTCGGAGGATCAGCCATTAATCAACTCATTCTTAAAGGCATTCAACCGGTCAAAGTACATGATGGTAGCAAGATTAAAGATCTCATTGTAGATTTACAAAATGAAATGAAAGCGGGCCCTTCCAGTTGGTTGGCTAAAGCGATTAATCAAAACAAGGGCCCTGATCCTGACCGATTTAATAAAATGGAAGATGAAGGCTGGGACGAATAAGTTAATAAAGACTGTTTTATATGTAACATGGGTTAGCGCAATGACGTTGCGCACGCTCAACTAACCACACTGAGGAATAAAAATGGCTGCCGCTGAATTAGTTGTAAAAGAAGATGACGTAAACTTACAATCCGATATCGTCAAAGATTATATAAAGCAATTACGTGCCATTGACACTTATGACACGTATGAAGGCTGGTCTGAAGCTCGCATCATTGACCCTGTCGTGTTAACCAAAGAGCGTAAACAAAAAATACCTGTCATCGGCGATCCAGAAGAAATCACCATTGCGCGTTTGAAAGCGTATTACAACTCTTTGGCAACACTGATTGAAAAGAAATCGGGCTTAATGGCCGCACCCATGATCAATATCACTCATGAAGGTTTTGGTCGCGCATTGATTATGGTCGGGAAACTGATCGTGGTTGACAAGATATTACGTGATACGCATCGCTTTGGCTTTTCCAGCCTTGAAGACTTATGTGAAAAAAGCGAAAAGGCGATAGAAAAAGCCTTAGGTTTAATAGAAAAATACAACAGCGCTGCGACTGACTAAGGAGTTTGTATATGAGCCCTGAAGAAATAAGAAAACTGGAAAAAGAAGTTAAAAAGACCAAACGTCTAGCGAGTGAACAGGCCATGGAGCTGCATGACCTGATTGAAGATAAACTACCCGATGGCTATAAGGAGCTTATGGGTATTGCAGAAGCAACTTACCAAGCGTGTCTGGCTTGGGATGAAGCGAATCAAAAACTAACTGCCGCGCTCGCTGAAGCGGCTTAAGAGGGAGACAATCATGTCTGAGTTTATCACCGGGGTTACTTTTGGCGGAACTGAATGGACGCCAGCTTATGTTACGGACATAAATCAAAACACCTGTATAGGCTGTGGTCGGTGTTTTAAAGTCTGTCCACGCGATGTATTTGATTTAATCGAAAAAGCGGATGCCTTAGATCCAGAGGATTTTGGCGATAGTTATGGTGACTTTGAAGACGATGATGATAACAGTATGGTGATGAGTATCAAAAATAGCCTGGATTGCATCGGCTGTGAAGCGTGTTCAAAAGTATGCCCAAAAGATTGCTTTACTCACCAGCATAAAAAAGCGGCTTAAAAGAGGATATCATTATGCCAAGACCCGACAAACATGTCTTTATATGTACTCAAAACAGACCTCAAGGCCATCCTAGAGGTTCTTGCGCCAGTAAAGGTTGCGCTGACATCATGAATGAGTTTATGAATGAAATTCAAAGTCGGAACTTGTTTGAAAAGATTGGTTTAACCAACACGGGCTGTATGGGACCGTGTATGGTCGGCCCCAGTGTGCTGGTTTACCCTGAAGGCATTATGTACGGTAACCTTCAAAAATCAGATGTTAAGACTATCATTGAACAGCATTTACTGGGTAACGAACCGGTAGCTGAGTTGATAGTGCCTGCTGAGATTTGGTAATGGAATTATCTGAACACATCCAACTCAACCGTGCTTTTGCTGAAGCGATTTGCGAAAAACTGTACGCTGAAATCATTAAACTCGGTTTCGCTGAGTCTGAAATTACGCAGTATCCCAAGTACGATGAAGCCTCCCATGAACTGGTCAAAGATCCTTATACGGGTGACTTTAATCTGACCTGTTACTGGTACGATAGTTATAAAATGCGTATCGGAAGACTTCAGTTTAACAGTGATGGTACTTTTTATGCTGAATACGATATTGTAAAAAATCATCCTAAAAAGCCTAAATGGTTCGTGGAAGGTATTACCGCCTGGGGAAAGGCTGATAACATTAAAGCAGAAGCCAAGCTTCTGCCTATTCCAAACTAGGCACAATGACTCATCCCTCTCAGCTTTATGAGCTATTAATAGACCATGCCAATAGTGACGCAACAGTCACTGAGTTTACCCTAGGGTTGGTATGGAGCGCTTGTAAAGCCCAGTCTCTGGGGCTGGCGATGAGTCCCGGCATACCGACACGCACCCTGTCATGGCCAGGTACTTTGGTAGGCAAACCGCTGCGTGAACTAGTCAATTGGGTTGCCGAATGGGAACCTTACAAAGCCACAGTAGGAATGGCAGCCATTAATTGCAGTTTGAATCGTTTTGAGTTACCCGCAGGAATTACCTTATTATCAGCCGCAGATAAAGGCAATCTAGCCGTATTTGAACACTTTCTACCCCGTTTAAAGGATAAAAAGGTGATTGTCATTGGTCGTTATCCAGGGATTGAAATCTATTCAATTGAGCTCAACCTCACCATTCTTGAACGCCAACCACAAGCCGATGATTTACCTGATCCTGCGGCAGAGTTTTTAATACCTGAAGCAGATTGGGTTTTTATCACTGCCAGCTCAATTACCAATAAAACCTTTCCTCGCCTGGCTGAATTAGCTAAAAATGCAACAACTGTGCTCATGGGACCGACCGTACCGTGGATACCGCATTGGCATGAGTTCGGAATCGACTATTTAGCTGGTGTCGAAGTCGTTGATGCAAACAAACTCTACCAAACTGCCTCAGAAGGCGGTGGTGTTCGTATCTTTGAAAATGGCGCCCGTTATCGTATCGTTGAATTAAGTCCCACTAATTGCATGACTTGGTTAAAAACCAGAATTGCCGAAGATTATACTGAAAAGAGTCAACTCACTTCAGCAATGGAGCATTGGTATAGCAGCGGAAAAAGAACCCGGTTTCCCGAATTTAATCAATTACACGACGTTACAACCCGGTTATCTCGAATGGATACCAGTTATAAACAATTATGGGATATTCATCACGGAGCACTTGCATGAACCCTTTTTTTCTCAACGTCGTGTCATTGTTTATTACAATGGTGCTATCAGTGGTCTTACGCTATTTGCACAATTTGGTGACGAAAGTGTGTGTCGACCTACCCCATTGCCAGCTCTATCTTCCTATCTTGAACTTGAAGATCAACCGGCGATTATAGAACTCGCACCTGCTGATTTAATAACCGAAGTGTGCCAACATTTAGGTTTGCCGGATGATCTTTTAAAACTTAACCCTGAGTTTATTGAACGGGTCGATACTCCAGAGGGCATTATTACCGTGTATTTAGTTCAATTTACGTTACTAGATCCACCCCATGCATTAATGGCTGAAAAAGGCGCTAAACTTAAACCACTCACTGCGTTAAGACAAAGTTCACCCGCAGAACTCGATTTATTACGCCGTGCGTATGCTGTGATTATGGAATCGTAACGATGTTTGACTGGATGGATGACATCACCACTTACGAAGCTGCTCTCTATGATCAAAGTGGCCCGTATATTCCTGAAGCCAGTGACTGTATGCGCTGTGGCTTATGCCTAAGTCTATGTCCAACATATAAGTTAGTCCAAATTGAAGAAGAATCTCCCCGAAGTCGGATACGCACTATCGATAAAATAATTAACGATAAAGGGAACCTCACTGCTGAGGAACTCGGACATCTTAATAATTGTACGCAATGCCGAGCTTGTGAAACCATCTGTCCCAGTCAAATGGCTTATGGTCAGTTGTTTGATCAAGCACGAGAAAAGCTTTTATCCAGCCAGACAACAAAACCAGGCACTCACTTTTTAGCTCCCTTGGGCTTTAAACTCATTGAGCATAAAAAGTTATTCTCGATGGTAACAGTTCTATTAGCAGGGTATCAGAAAAGTGGTTTAGCGACCTTAGTAAGAAAAACACCGCTGTTACGTTTATTTAAACTGGACAAAGCGGAAGCCTTACTACCTGAGGTTACAACACAAACCTTAACGGATAACTACTACCCCACCTCACAAGAGTTTAGGGGCACAGTCGCCTTATTTACCGGTTGTATCAGTGAACATTTTGATCAAAAAACCTTACTGGCATCCATTAAAGTACTTAACACTATTGGCTTTACTGTATTAATACCTAAAACTCAAGGCTGTTGTGGTGCGCTTCATCAGCATCAAGGGCAGAGTCATATTGCTGATCAATTGGCCACCAACAATATCAATGTTTTTAATACACTGACTGTAGATGCTATTATTTATACGTCCAGTGCCTGTGGTCTGATGTTAAAAGAGTATGAACTGAAAGACTCGTTGGCTATAGATAAATTTAATGTACCCCTAATGGATATTACCGAATTTCTGTATATGCATTGGCCAGAAGGACTAAAACTAAATGACGCTGCCTTGTCAGGAAAATCAGTTGCTGTTCATGAGCCTTGTAGCCAACGCAATGTCAGTAAAGTTTCTGAAAAGAAACATCAATATGTTTACAGTTTGTTGGAAAAAATACCTGGATTGAGCGTACAGGCGTTAAAAGATAATCAAATATGCTGTGGTGCCGGGGGAATACATTGCTTAACGCATCCTGAAATAGCTGAGCCACTAAGAACAATTAAATTAGATCATTTTCAAGAATCCACGGCTGATTATCTGGTAACAACAAACATCGGCTGCTCTTTACATTTGAGCAGTGGCTTGGCTTTAAACAAAACAGTTTCTTCAAATAAAGTCATTCATCCCATTGTGCTCATTGCCGAAAGTATATAATCAAGTTAAGAGAGTCAAGTCCAAAATTAAAGATTTGGAAAATTGAGACTGTATTGAATGGCAAATGCATTTTAGAATAAAAGGACTTACTTAAAATTTCAGTTGAATCCAACGCCACCGGCTTTTTCTAGTGCGAGAGATAGTCTTTCTACAAAAGCTTCTGCATCATTTGGTTTGATAAACTGTATTATGTGTACTGGATTTTCAATATCATCAGTTTTAATAAACGCTGCTGATATGTTACCGTGACCATGACCTGATTCCCAGCGAAGTCCACGAATACTAGATATAAGATATTTTTTGCCTTTAATTTTTATGATTTTATCATGAAAATTAACCACAACCTCAGCTTGGGAAAATGTGTCATCAGTATTTATAGGCTTAGAGTTTTTTAACCCCTTCGAAAAACCAGACGCTATAACAATCATCACCGAAACGAACATAATTATAATCATACTAATTAATATTGTAGCAACCACAGTTGTACTCCTTACATAAACAACTAAAAAGTTTAACTTTATACGGCTCTGATCTAGTATAGTACTAGAGTTACTGATATCGTTGCAGGATTGCAATCCGCTGCAGCTCAATATTCAGGTCATCAGTTGATAAGCTTGCAAATCTAATTTTAATAAACTCAGCCATCGGTTTTTGACTCAATTAAAAATAGCCATCCCCTCAACCCCAACAGAACCCTTCACTATGCAAGCATCATTCACCCTATCCCGCCTCTTTGCAATCCCATTATTACTGATTATTATCGGAGTCTCTGCTGTTTTATTTTCAGTATTATTCGCGGTACTTCTGATACCTGTGGCTATCATTGGCTTTAAATTTTGGAGAGCCTTAAGACGAGCTGAAAAAGCAAATACTGCCAGTATTATTGAGGCTGAATATGTGGTGTTAGAAAAGAATGATGATAAATTGTGATTTATTAAAACCTCGCAGGTTACCCAAATGATTCCAAGTAAACTACTGATCATCATCGGCATCATTTTTGTTGCGGTGGGACTATTACTTAACTATGCGCCATCACTGGTCAATTGGCTTGGCAAGTTGCCCGGAGATATCCGCATTGTTGATGAACATAAATCCATCTTCATACCCATTACCTCATCCATCGTTATCAGCATCATCTTGTCAATCCTGGCAAATCTTCTATTTCGTAAATAAATATTAGTCCGTTCAAAAGTTATTGATCGTTTTTTGATAACAAGGATTTTAAGCGTTCAATTTCAAGTGAAGCTGCTTGGGCTTCTTTTAAGGCTAATTCCTTACTAATATTGGCTTCTGACTCACGGGCATTAGCTTCAACCTCACGAATAGCGGCCTCATTAAGACGTGCTTCTAATTCGGCGGCCTTCGCTTTTAATTCAGCTGCTGACTTATTGGCAGAATCTAATTCGTGTTGAATCGTACTTTGTTGCCTTAGGTAATCTTGATCTTCACTTTCAATCTTATCGGCATTAAATTTCTTCAGTTCTAAAACCCAAATACCACCTTGTTCAGTAAACGTATTGCCTTGATCATCCCGCATTTTATAGTGATGAACATAGTGTCCATCTTGAGGGATTAAGTTTTCTGCTAATAACCAAATCGCATAAAAGTTTGTTCCATAGGCCTGATTAACTGAGTTTGGGAGATCTTATATCATTTTCTCTCTCCCAAACTTGATTGATGCCCAAAAAGTCTAACCCTCCTTACCAAAGCAAAACAGCAAATCAGATTAAACGCTATGCCGCTTAAACTAAAGCAGTAACGCTAAAATCTCATCGGTCTTTTCTTGCATTAATGCTTCATTACCGCGTGATTCCACATTTAAGCGTACCAAGGGTTCTGTATTTGAACAGCGTAAATTAAAGCGCCAGTCGCCAAACTCCATACTTAAGCCATCGGTATAATCAACGACTTCTGCAAGCGCTTTATAATGCTGTTTAACTTTTTCTATGGCTGCCGCAGGGTTTTCAATAGTGCGGTTAATTTCACCACTGGCTGGAAAGAGTTGCATTCTTTCATCGACCAGTTGCGACAAGGATTTGCCGCTTTTACTGATCAGTGCAACCACCAATAACCAGGGGATCATGCCACTATCGCAGTATGAAAAGTCTCTAAAATAATGATGGGCGCTCATCTCACCGCCATAAATAGCATCTTCTAAGCGCATTCTTTCTTTGATAAATGCATGACCGGTTTTACTTTGTACGGCGGTTCCAGAAAGATGACTGATAATATCAATGGTATTCCAGGTTAAACGGGGATCATGAACAATCTTTGAACCTGGGTTTTGGATCAGGAAGGCTTCTGCCAGTAAGCCAACGATGTAATAACCTTCTATGAATCGGCCAGTTTCATCAAATAAAAAACAGCGATCAAAATCACCGTCCCAAGCAATACCCAAGTCGGCTTTATGTGCATTGATTGCATTAATGGTGCTATCACGATTTTCTGGCAACAAAGGATTAGGAATCCCATGCGGAAAATGACCATCAGGCTCATGATTAACTTTAATAAACTCCAAAGCCGTCACGTTTGCTTTTTTAAACGCGGCTTCCAACCAATCAATCACATGTCCAGCAGCGCCATTGCCCGCATTGACGACTATCTTTAAAGGCGTTAATGCTGAGGTATCAATATAGCTCAATAAATGCTCTGTATAAGCGTCTGCGATAGAAATAGGGAATACACGTCCCCGTTCTGCAACAGGTGCCTCAAAGTTATTAGCTTCTGCCAATAATTTAATATCATTTAAGCCGGTATCACCACTCACCGGCTTACTGAGCTCACGGACCAGCTTCATACCATTGAAGTCTTTGGGATTATGACTGGCAGTGACCATAATGCCGCCATCCATCGGTTCATCACCGTCTTTATAGGCAAAAGTAGCGTAGTAAACTTCTTCTGTGCCGGATAAACCAATGTCAAAAACATCTACCCCGGCATCTTGCAAACCTTTTGAGACGGCCTCAGCCAGCTCATTACTTGAAAGGCGAATATCTCGCCCGACTATAACCCGCTTTGGCCCTATTTTTTCTGCATAGGCTCTACCAATGCGATAGGCAATATCAACATTTATCTCATCAGGAATTCGGCCACGAATATCGTAGGCTTTAAAACAGCTTAGTAATTGAGTCATAAGAAGGCTATTGTGTTAAATTTATCACAGACCATTCAGCCTGTATTGAGTTATGAGCTGTTATTCTATGTAATTTGATTTATTACTTCAAACTTATCTGTTTGTTATGTGTGTCTTCTGTATTAATGTTTATGATAAAACCTAATTATTCTATTACCCATTCCAGCCTAAGCAGCTTAGTATTATTACTGTTGATAGTATTTTATAACCCGGTAACTGTATCAGCTAAAACAGCTGTTTCAACTAATATTCAAAATAGTGCGTTAATTGAAATTACAGCAAAAACATTAGAAGCCAAGATTGAGTCTATTAATTCCCGTAAAGGTTTGGATGACCCTCTTAAATCAAAAGTCTTATCCATTTACCAGTCTGCTCAAGATAACTTAAGTAGCAATGAGAGTTATAAAGCCAAAACCGAGCTGTTTAATCAAGCGATTAAGACGGCTCCAGAAACCATCAAACAACGCTTAAAAGACATTGATCAACTGCTCACTAAAATAGGCAAACAAAAGCTTGAAGACTTTAACAGAATTTCTACCGATGAATTAATTCAAAGAGAAATTCTTGAAAAAAGAAGAGTGAGTACCCTGGATGACCAGTTAAAAAAGCTGGACAATGAACTCAACCTGCAACAATCACGTCCTCAGCTTATTCGCGAGGAGATGGTTATTGCAAAACAGGATATAGAAGTAACCCAAAAGAAAATTTCTGCACCTGCCAATAAAGCGATATCAAAGCTTGAAGCGGAAGCCGCTCTTATTAATTTAAAAACCCTCATTGACTCGCGTTCTGCAGAATTACACATGCTGGATATTGAAGCGATGAGCAATCCAGCTAGAGTAGAATTACTAAAAGCCGATTACAAATTTCTTGATCTTCAGAAAAATGCGATCATTCCCAATATCAACGCAATTGAGAACTTACTAACCGAAAGACGTGAGCAGGATGCTAAAAATATCCAGGATGCACTCAGTCAGGCTGAAAAAGAGTTATCAGGAAAACATCTGACTATCCAAACGATAACCAGAGAAAACATTCAATATACGCGTGACCTACAGGCCATTAATGTCAAAATCGAAAACTATACTGATCAAAAAGCCAGGATAGATGCAGAAGCCAATCAAATCGATGAAGATTTTAAAAGTGCCCAAAGAAAAATCAGTTTAGCGGGCTTAAGCCCTGAATTAGGCAAGGTTCTGCGTGAACAGCGCCGCAGCCTTGCAAACCAGGATCAATTAAGCCAGCAAACCGAAGTTATTCAAAATGAAACCGCATCAAGTAGCCTTGAAGAATTTAAAGTCGAAGATAAAATCAAACAACTGAGTGATATTGATGCTTATCTTAGACAAATCATGGATCAACAGGTTGACAAAAAGCTTCCCAACGAAGCACGGATGATGATTCAAGCTGAATTACGGGTGCTACTTAATAATCAGAAAGAACTCTTAAACAAACTGGTGTTTGATTACACTACTTTTCTAAAAACCTTAGGTGATTTTGATTTCTCCAGACAACAAATGCTGACTCATGCCAATAAGTTTGCGATCTATCTGGATGAAAATTTATTATGGGTAAAAAGCTCTGACCCTATTAACTGGGATACCCTTGGAAACTTATTGTCCTCTGTTGAGTGGTTGTTATCTCCATCAAACTGGCTGGGCTTAATCAAAGATGCTTCAAAAATAATCCTGTTTAATCCGCTTTTTCTGTTTATTGGCACACTCTTATCGATAGGGTTGTTAATCGGCTCTAATTGGGCTAAACAACATCTTTCAGATATTTTTGACGATACAAACAGGGAATACTCTGAAAATTTCTTTCATACTTTACAGGCATTAACGTATACCCTGATTGTGATATTGCCTATCCCTTTCATTAGCTATTATTTCGGTTGGGTATTAAATAAAAACATCCATGTTGCCGATTTTTCCAGAGCAATAGGTGAAGGTTTAAAAACGGCTTCGATCTCATTACTCTTCCTGCAGTTTTTTTACCATTTATTTTCAATGAACGGCATTGCTTATAAGTATTTCCAATGGCAAAAAAGTAATATTAGCTTATTACGAAAACAAATTCATTGGTTAAGGTTTGTCGCAGTCATAACGACATTTATTATTACCAGTACCTCAACATCAAAGTATTCCATTTACAGTGATAACCTGGGGCGTTTAGGATTCATCTTAAGCATGATTGCTATGGCCGTTTTTTGGGGGAAACTCCTTAATCCAACGACAGGTCTGGTAAAAACTCATATAAAGGTTGATCAAAAAAGCTGGATAACTCAATTACGATATGTTTGGTATCCGGCTATTTATGGGGTCCCGCTAATTCTTGTCGGTTTTGCAATTGCAGGTTACTATTTAAGTGCCCTGCAACTACAGGGGCAGATTATTAGCTCAATGCGAATCATTTTTTTAGCAGCCTTTATCCATGAAATTGTGGTTCATTGGCTGACTTTAGTTAATCGGCAATTAGCGATAAAAAACGCCATTCAAAAGAGAAAAGCCCAGGAAATTATTGAAAAGCAATTGCCATCAGGTGGTGAAGATCCTGTTTTACACCTAACAGAAGAACTCATTGATATTCCGAAAATTAATGCTCAAACCACCCGCTTGCTTAACTTGTTTGTGAGTTTAAGTTTGATTATTGGTTTTTGGGTCATCTGGAAAAACATTTTACCAGCATTTTCTTTTCTGGATAATTATGTGCTCTGGCAACACCTCGTTATTATTGATGATCAGAAAAGTTATGAACCTGTCACCTTATCTCATCTGATGATAGCTGGCCTTTATCTGTTTATTGCGATTGTTTCAGTCAGAAACTTTTCTGGCGTCATGGAAGTACTTGTTTTTAGGCGCTTGGCTATCGAAGCAGGCAGTCGTTACGCCGTTAATCAATTAGCCAATTACACCCTGGTCGCCATTGGTTTTATTAGTATTGCCAATGAATTAGGTGGAAGCTGGTCTCAGGTTCAATGGTTAGTCGCGGCGCTCAGTGTTGGCCTGGGCTTTGGTTTGCAAGAAATCTTTGCAAATTTGGTTTCGGGTATTATTTTGTTATTTGAACGTCCCATACGCGTCAGTGATACCGTTACGATTGGTGATATTACCGGTAAAGTCAGTCGCATTCAAATGCGTGCAACGACCTTGGTCGATGCCGATCAAAAAGAACATGTCGTACCCAATAAAACCTTTATTACCAGCCAGCTAGTCAACTGGAGCTTATCGGATGCGATTACGCGGGTGGTTATTCCTGTGGGTATTGCTTATGACGCTGATGTTGAGCTAGCGCATCGGGTGATGATGGAGACTGTATTATCAACGCCATTAGTGCTTACTGAACCAG
>CAIOMN010000266.1 GCA_903859415.1 uncultured Methylococcaceae bacterium | reverse complement strand
TTTTCCCCAATCTTGAAGTCCCGATAGAAACTATTAATGCAGTCGTTGCTGATTTTGAAGCAGCCATTTTGGCAGCAAAAGATGGTGCACACAGTGCCATTGCAATCAGGAATGATAAAGAAAAGATTGCCGATGATCTCTTTAGAGTCCTGCTTAATTACGTAAATAAAGTCGCTAATGGTAATGAAACCACCATTATCAAAAGCGGTTTTCATGCTTCAAAACAACCGACACCCTATATAAAGCCAGAAATAGATGCTATAGATGGCGGTCATAGTGGTAGTATTATTGTTGTGTTAAAAGCTGTATTAGGGGCTGTTGCCTATAAAGTACGCTATAGAAAATCAACTGTGTTAGGTGTGATATCAGAATGGATTGAGGTGGATATTAGCACTATCACTCGAATTCTAATAGATAACTTAACCCCGGGTGTTTCTTATGATATTCAATCTGCGAGTATTTCTAAAGCAGGAACATCAGATTTTTGTAACCCTATCACTAAAATAGTTATTTAATAAAATTGAATCAGGCTTGGATTATTTCTAAGCCTCATTTAAAATATCATTAAGTAATGGCTCTTCAGCCCAATCAGCTAAATCACCTCTTGCGCCTTTTAACTAATGGAAAGCTTAAACACCAACGGCACTGTGATGATTGTTGATGATACCCCGGGCAATCTGGCGCTGCTTTCGGATACGTTATCAGAAGCAGGCTATCGGGTCCTGGTTGCTACGGATGGATTAGGAGCCATTGAACAAATCAGTCACTTAAAGCCTGATATTATTTTAATGGACGTTATGATGCCAGGGATTGACGGCTTTGAAACGTGTCGACGTCTAAAAGCAAATCCTCATACTGAAGATATACCGGTACTTTTTATGACCGGACTCAGTGAACTGGACAATCTGCTACGCGGCTTTAATGAAGGCGGACTGGATTATATTATCAAGCCGATCAGACCCCCTGAAGTACTCGCCAGAATAGACGTACATCTTGGTTTGGCGCGTAATAAAAAACGTTCAGAGAACGCGCTTAATTTAAGTACCTTTTCAGCACTTACTACCGATTCTTCTGGTTGTATTACCTGGCTCAGTCCTTCTGCCAGATTACTGATCACTGAAGTAATGAATCTTACAACGCCAATAGCCATTAATGACTATTTACCCGCTCCCATTCTTGCCTGGATAAAAAAGCGCATCCAGCTATCCGTTTCTACAGACCCGGAATCAATAGATGAATTTCAGACCCACTCCGGACTGTCAATCAAACTTGCAAGTTACCAAAGTCAGGATGAATATCTTTTACTGTTAAAAAAGGATAGCCAGGACTGGAATTTAACGTCATTAAAAGATGCCCTAGGACTGACCTTGCGTGAAGTGGAAATACTGATGTGGATTTCACGTGGTAAAACTAACAAAGAAGTCGGTTTAATACTTGAAAGCAGTCATCGTACTGTCAATAAACATCTGGAACATATTTTTGAAAAATTGGGGGTCACAACCCGTGCAGCGGCTGTTGCAATAGTTTTACAACGTGCGGGTTCAACTTGATAAATGAAAATCTGACTTTTAAATATTACCTATTTTTATGGGTGGACATTAAAAATGGATGAGCAAATAGTTAATTTGCTCATCCTGAAACTCACTACTTTGTCCGAATTAGTAATTAAACTTTAACTGTGCAAAGTAAGTTCTTGATGGAAAGGGATGGTATAACCAGACCTGTTCATTATTGACATTATCAATACCCGCTGAAGCACTGAGTTGTTTGGTAAATTGATACTTAGCGTGTAGATCAACAATAAAGAACGCAGTACCGCCTGACGTATAAGTCGCCAGATTGGTATCACTATTATTTAACTGTCCAAATTGTGAACTACTATAACGCCCACTCACCGAGGTGGTGATCTTATCAGTTGGGCGATAAGCAATCGTTGCACTGGCACGCCATTCAGGGACTCTCGGTTGACGCTTGCCGGTTGCGGGTTGATTTGCATTGGGATTGGCCGCTAGAGCAGCAGCCGGTAAAGCGGCAGCAGCGGCATCAATTGCCGAGGCATCGGTGATTCTTGAGTCAGCCCAGGTAGCATTACCATAAAGATCAATGCCTTTTATCCCCACATCATTGGCTTCGCCCGCTACTTCAACGCCATAGGTTTGAGTTTCACCCACATTTTGAGAATAAGAAGCATAAGAATTTCCAGTGCCAGGTATGACAGTGGTTTGATTAAAAATAGCATCTTTTACCCGCTCTTGAAACAAGCTTAAACGGAGTTTACCATTATCCAAAAAGTATTCATTAGCCCATTCAGAAGAAAGTGCTTCTTCGGGTTTTAGGTTGGGATTGCCAAAGAAACTTACTGTTGTTGAATTGGTGGCATTAGTCGATTGATAGAGTTCCGTTACGGTAGGGAAGCGGTAAGCCTGACCAATCGATAAGCCTGTCTGAACACGATTGACGGGTCTCCACGTTAGCTTAGCCTTAGGTGAAAAGGTTAGATCATTCTTGCCGGATTGATTGGTTGAGCTAAAAACACCGGATGATGTTGTGGTTGCATTATAGCCATCAAAGGCATGCCAGTTCTCTAAGCGTCCACCCAGAGTAAAATTCCAGTCTTTGTTAATGTCTAAAGAGTCTTGTGTCCAATAACCTTCAGTTTGGGTTTTACCTTGCGAGTTTTGGTAAATACTGCCACTGTCATTGCTCGCCCAGTTAGTAACGTTATAAACAGGGTTGTTTAACTCATAGTAATCATGGTGAAAGCCAAAGCTCACTTCATGTTTGCCTAATAAGTGAGTCGCTGGACGCCAGATACCTTTTGCATCGGCGGTGTTCCAACCTGTTCCTGTTAAGCTGGTGACTCGACCTAGGCCATTGTTCGCGGCTAAATTGGGGGCTTGTGTTGATGTTCTGCTTAAATCTGTCCCGTAGTCAACAACGCTGCCAGATAAGTCCCAGTCAAATACACCGCCAGTGTCAGATTTAATATTCATGCCATGAGACCAATGCATTTGCTCTGCTCTGGTTTCTGCGAAGCTACTGCCCAGGTTGTATTGTTTTCCGGCAATGTTGACCAGTCCACTATTGACTATGTTGCCAGTAGCAGAGTCACGTAAATAACTTTCAAAGCCCGCATGATTGTCATTTTGCCACAATCCTAAAGTATAAGAAGCATGGATGGTACTAGTAATATCATAGCCTAGCTTCCATTTAAAATTGTCTTGAACGGTGTGGTTGATGTTACCTGCACCTAACACTTGAGCCGCTAATCCATAAGGGTTTGCGTTAGCAATAGCGCCATTTACATTCGTTCCATTTGATGCTAAGGCAGTGCCTCCATTACCATTTCCAATTGTTTTAGCTGACGCAACCAGAGGATTATTAAAAGTAATGGGTTGGCTGTTACTGTCTAAATGACTGGCATCAAAGCGAAATGAAAAATCCTTGTAACGATCACCGACATTGAATGAATACTCCTGACTATCATAGGTTTTATTTTTTCCATAGAAACCATAGTCTTGCCAGGTAGATTTTATATCTGCACCGGCCTCAAACTTTTGTGGCATCTTGGTTTTTATATCAATAACACCGCCCATAGAGTTACCCGAATAAGCTGCTGAGAATGGGCCATACATCACATCTGTACGCTCAATTTCTGAAGGAGAAATCATGTTCCATCGTGGAGATCCGGTATTACCGTTATTATTACCTAACAAGGAAGAAAGTAATATGCCATCACCATAAATTAAGCCCCGCGCACTGGCACTGGTGCCTGAGGTACGCCAGCCTACCGGTGCATTGGTGTCCCCAATATAACGCCTGCGTACCTGAATGCTAGGCATGTATTTAATCACGTCTTCGGCTGTCATCGCATTAATGGTATTTTCAATGTGATCACTGGTAATACTTTCTGTTGTGGTCGGTAATTTGTAAGTTTCTTTAGCGTTAAGTACTACTTTTTTTGTGACAGTTAATTCTGGCAATACTTTAGTATCGTTTTTTTCCTGAGTATTAGCCTTTGTAACCGGTGTGGTGTTTTTTTTAGTAGTCGTTACTTCCTTCGCTGTCGTAGTGTTCTTAAGCTCGGTTTCGCCTGATGCTAAGGGTGATGCCATGATAAGTAGGCAGATAAGTGCTTTTCTCGAATTGAGCGGAAACGGAGGGGTGTTATAAATCATCGTTATTAGATCGCTTATGAGTTAAATAAAGTCTCATAAAAGCAATATTTATACCAATCACTATCTAACCCTTATAAATAAAGGCTTCCGCTATAACGACAGATATCCTGTTTAATACTTAGTGCGGCATATAACACAGTTTTTTTAAAAAAATGCGTGAAATGCCTCACTGGGTTAGCGAAAAAAAACCTGCCCCATGTCAACAGAGCAGGTTATTAAGCTTTAGCTAACCCCTTTATTCTTGATCTTTTTCTTTTTAATCACACTATTATTGCTTAATTTGTTAACATACCATTTTATTTTACTAAATAATTGGGGCCTCATCTATGAAAGAGCAATCCAGTAACCTGCTAGACAGTGAAGCGATAAAAATTATTGAAGCAAAACATCACGATCCTTTCTCTGTTTTAGGTCGCCATCCCTACGACAAACTAACAAAAGTTAAGGTTTATTTACCGTATGCGGAATCAGTCAGTTTTGCAAACGATGGCCCCGACATACCTCGCATAATTGGAACTGACTTTTTTGAATATACCGCTCAACCAAACGAATTGCCCGATCATTATCAATTAGTCTGGATCGATAAAGACGGTAGTAAACACGCTCATTATGACCCTTATGACTTCGGTGTCCAATTGCCCGAGTTTGATCGACATTTATTTGCTGAGGGCAAACACTGGCACATTTACCAGAAAATGGGCGCACATCAGCATTTTATTGACACTATAGAAGGTGTTTTATTTACCGTATGGGCACCCAACGCAGGACGAGTCAGTGTAATTGGTGACTTTAATCGTTGGGATGGCCGTTGTAATCCCATGCGTAGTTTGGGTGGCAGTGGTATTTGGGAGCTGTTTATACCGGGACTTACCGTAGGCTGTTTATACAAGTTTGAAATATTAAACCGGCAAAGCAATCAAGTGCTGGTTAAAACAGATCCTTATGGGCAACAGTTTGAATTGCGCCCAAAGACCTCATCCGTTGTGGTGCAAGATAACACCTACCCGTGGCAAGACCAGAAGTGGATGTCAAGTCGAACCAGTCATGACTGGTTGCATGAACCTATGTCAATTTATGAAGTTCATCTGGGCTCATGGAAACTTGATCATGACGGCAACTTTCTAAACTATCGCGAACTTGCTGTTGAGCTGGTTGACTATGTTAAAGCGCTCGGTTTTACTCATATAGAATTGATGCCCATTACCGAACATCCACTGGATGTTTCCTGGGGTTACCAAACCACCGGTTACTTTGCACCCACCAGTCGTCACGGTTCACCGGATGATTTCCGTTATTTCATAGATACCTGCCATCAGAACAATATCGGCGTTATTCTGGACTGGGTACCCGCCCATTTTCCCAAGGACTCATTTGCGCTGGCTGGTTTTGATGGCAGTGCACTTTACGAACATGAAGACCCGCGAAAAGGTGAACACAGAGACTGGGGTACCTTAATCTTTAATTATGGCCGTAATGAGGTAAGAAATTTTCTGCTGTCCAGTGCTATCTTTTGGATGGAAGAATATCATCTTGACGGTTTACGTGTGGATGCCGTCGCTTCAATGCTTTATCTGGATTACTCACGTGAAGAAAATGACTGGCTTCCCAACCTATACGGTGGTAATGAAAATCTTGAGGCGATCGATTTTTTTAGAGAACTAAACTCGGTTACCCATGAGCAGTTTCCAGGAACGGTAATGATGGCCGAAGAATCAACAGCATGGCCGGGAGTTACCCGACCTACCTGGGTTGGAGGGCTGGGCTTTTCCATGAAATGGAATATGGGTTGGATGAATGACATTCTGGCTTATATGAGCGAGGACCCTGTCCACAGACGCTTTCATCATGATCAACTGACTTTCGGTATGCTTTACGCTTTTACTGAAAACTTTACTTTACCCTTTTCGCACGATGAAGTTGTGCATGGCAAAGGCTCACTTCTCAATAAAATGCCCGGTGATGAATGGCAAAAGTTTGCCAATCTTCGCCTGCTTTATACGCTGATGTTTACTTATCCAGGTAAAAAGCTGCTCTTCATGGGTTGTGAGTTTGGTCAAGGTACACAATGGAATTCTGATCAGTCACTGGACTGGTATACATTGGATTATCCGCATCATAAAGGCATTCAGACCCTGATAAAAGACTTAAACCAGATTTACAAGGCACAGCCTGCCTTGTTTAAACAGGACTTTGTTTGCCAGGGCTTTGAATGGATAGATTGCCATGATACTGATCAATCAGTGATCAGTTATCGCCGTAAGGGTGATAATCAGGAACTGATCGTCGTTCTCAATTTTACCCCGGTAGTCAGGGAGAATTACCGCATAGGCGTGCCCGAAGCCGGTACCTATCGTGAGTTATTTAATTCTGATTCAGTTTTGTATGATGGCAGCAATGTTGCTAATAGCGAAGTAACTTCTGAGGCAATACCCTGGATGAACCTTCCGAACTCGATCAATCTGACTCTGCCTCCTTTGGCTGGCGTTATTTTAAAAATAGAACTGACGTAAAACGGATGATAAAAAAACTTTGATTACTCTTCGGGATAGCATAGGTTAGCAAATATTCTGCAATCTATACCCAAATAGATAAGTTTTTGGCAATGATTAATAATTTATAGTTGATAAACCGTGTAAATAGTATATACTGTTTATACTATTTAATCTTCAATGGAAATTCATCATGAATTCAACTAAACAAAAATCAAAAAAACCAGCAACTGAAGTGCTTGAAATTGACCTCTCAATAGAGAAAAAAACAACCATCAATGATTCTGAGCCATCATTAATAGCAGAATCTCACGAAGACAGTAAAATCAAAGAAGTGGTTGAAACAGTCAATAGCGCCGTAAATCCCTCTATTAAAAAAAGTAAAACCGTAAAAACAAAAGTAATCAGAGATAGTTTTTCATTTCCGGAACAGGATTACCTGAAAATTTCCGAACTCAAAAAAACATGTTTAGCAGCAGGAATTCATGTTAAGAAAAGCGAAGTTCTTCGAGCAGGACTCAATTTACTTACAAAACTAAATCTAGCCGAACTTAAAGATGCAGTTGATCAAGTTGATAAAATCCGAACCGGCCGTCCAAATTCATCAGAAATTTAGCAACATAGGCATTTTAGCTAAACCCTTTATTCCTGATCTTTTTCTTTATCGGGTTTGCTATTAAAAACATCAGCACCAAAAGGGACTAGGTCTGATTTTGCCGCATAGCCCAAATGACCCAATCCATCATCACCGCCTTTGTGAAGTCCAAGCAGGTCTTCATAACTGCGCAATGCGGAAAAGTGGTTGTAATATCCTGTAGCGTTGACAGTACCGGGCTTAATGTAGTCTTTGTTAAATAACACCGCGCCAACTTGTCCACCGCCAGGATAAAGATTAGGTGTATTAGGATTTTGTACCTTAAATAAACCCAACACTTGACTGAAACCAAAATAGCTTACATTGGGGCCGCTAGGCGCATTACAGAGAGACTGATCAACTGATGGGCAAGCTCTTGAATCTGATAAACCGGATTCATCAAATGTCAAAACAACCAGCATTTTGCCGCTTTGGTAAGCAGGTGAATTAAAGATCAACGGCATCCAGTGCTTTAACCATAAATCAGCAGAAACCAATCCACCTATATTTTTACCCGCAGCATTCTTGGTGCCTTCAATATTTGGACCTGCACAGGTTGCATCATGACCATCGTTACAAAGATTTGGCGAAACGAACAAGAATTTCGGTGTTGTTTCAATACGGCTCAAATCTTCAGCCAAATGACCTATAAAACTATCAGGCTCTCCATTTTGACCGACTGTAACTTGACCCAGTGGTACGACATGACTATCGCAACGTGCTTGATCATCAATAACAGAATGGAAATACACAAATGGATTGTGTCTTGTTGCATATTGATCATCAGCTGCTGCAGAGTTTGAATAGTCAACGCCTCCGATCGGTGGATGTGCACAAGTCGCTCCACCAAGCGGATCAGAGTTACCATAATCTCTTAAAATATTGTTGCCCATGTCTTCAGCGTAAGAACGCCAGTGCAGTCTATGATGATGCGCTTCATTCTTTTCATCTTGATCATCAGAATATTTGGCATCCAGTTGATCGCCAATTGTGATTACACCTTGACCATTTGCACTTGGAGCGGGCATTACGCAACCGTCTCCGACAACCTGACCAGGATTAGCCACCTGATCAGGTGCATCCGTTCCCGGTTGTACATCGTTAAAGCCGCCAATAACTGGAGGATGTGAAAGTGAGCTTAGGTTTAAACAATCATTGGTGAGGGCTTGGGTTGGACCTTGACCTGAAACCTGAGAAATATAGTTGCCAGCACTTACATGGCTGGTTCCAAAATAGTTTGGGATCAACTGGCCTTGGCTAAGCAAGGTGGTATTAAGATAAACAGCAGGTGATGTGGCGCCAAAGGTGCTGTTATAGTTTTCATTTTCCATATCTATCACTAGAATATGTTCTATAGCACCCTTCGGCAAAGCCGCACGGGTAACTTCGTTATCATTATCAGCAAAGGTGGTAGCCGGTAATACACTTATTAATGCAGTTGTAGTCAGAAAACTACTAACTAAAGCTTTCAATTTCATAGGAGTCCTGTAAAATTTTTCGTTTTTATAAGGGATTTTATTTTGGGAAATTTAAGGCAAAAACTTCCTTACAAAATGCTATCAGGACCAGATGTCATTAAGATTACAACCAGAAAGTGAAAGTAATACCCTTTATACTCCAGATGCACCAACGCCTAAAAACCATCGCTGACGATTTAGGTATTTCCGAATCGTTACTGCTCGCTAAAAATTTATGCGTCTATCAAGAAGCTACTGAGCTTGAAGTTGTTAGCACCGATAATCAGGGACGAAGCTATCAGCTTACGCCTGTGGCCGCTGCTGCCTGGCGAAAGTTATCTGCTTGTGCGGTGCTTGATGATGTTGAGCTCACTCTGGTATCTGCTTTTCGCAGCATTGATCGACAAGCAGATATTATTCGCCGTAAACTCGCAGCTGATATCAGCATCGATGACATTCTGACGGTATTGGCACCGCCAGGTTATAGCGAACACCATACTGGCTGCGCAGTTGATATTTCAACGCCCGGTACTGCACCGGCAACACTGGCATTTGAACAGACCTCTGCTTTTGCTTGGCTAAATGCCCACGCACAGCACTTTGGTTTTTATTTGTCCTTTCCACAGGACAATACGTATGGTTATCAATATGAACCCTGGCACTGGTGTTTTCACCCGAGTTCCCCCACGGCTGACTAAAACAAGTCTCACGGTAAGAAGACAACTGCTTCCGTTATGGCAGCGACGAGTTTTGTTTGATTCTTCCAAATTGCAAAGAACAGCAGGCCAGGGAAATGTATATGGATCGTCTTAATGCTGAAATCAAACCATAGGAGGAAAATATAACGATAAGCGTCGGCATTGTGCAAACTGGTCCGGTAGAATATCGGAGAATTCGATATGCTAATACATGAAGCTGATGAACAAATGTATCTTGTAGGGTAAGCACCTTAAAACTTCCATATACTCAGTTATTTTTAAACCTCGCCGCCAATGCAGTCATGCGCTCTTCGCCAACTTTTTGCGCATACGGGCGACTTTCTATCATTTTGAAATAGACATCAATTCCTGGAATATATTTTTCGACTAAACTTTGACCATAAATTTTCTGCGTCGCTGAGGACACCAGTTGCAAATGTGGCCAAGCAGCGACATCGGCAGCAGTAAATTTATCTCCCACGGCATAAGGTGATAGCTTTATCAACCTGTTCAGACCTGTCAATCCCAAGGTTAATTTCGCCAAAACTTCATCTTTTATTTCCTGAGACACGTGGCCGCCAAAAAATGCTTCTGCATATAAGCGGCGGGCAATCAATTCGACATTCAACTCCAGATGCTGAATAAACTCTCTACATTTAGCGCGCTCAAAAGCCTCTGTAGGATAGAGTGGATTAACGGGAAAGGCATCTTCCAGATACTCCAGAATCGCTTGTGATTCAGATAAATAACCTTCGTTACTTTTAATGAATGGAATTTTTCCCAAAGGTGAGCGCTTCAGTATTGATTCATCTTGATTGGGTGCAAGAAGTACTTCAATGAAAGCTATCTCCTTTTCCATCAAGGCCAGTTTGATTTTGTTGTAGTAGTTACTGATTGCACTACCATAAAGCGTAACCATTGAATAATCTCCAGAAGTGAATTTTTAAAGTTTAAACGTTTCAGGGAATCTATTGTTCAAATTAAAATGACACTGTTTCCGATTGCAATACAGTTCGATAAAGTCGAGGATCTCATACTTGAAATAATAATCTGTTATGTGATTAAACACTAAGAAATTGTACCGGATTATTTTTGCTGGGTACTTCAAAATCAATGCCTATTCCAGAAACAAAACGAATCACACAATTAACAACCGCACAAATTTCAACCGAATCAAGAAGGGCCTGTTCGTCCCAACCGGCATCATATATTCCCTGCGCATCCGTTTGGTTAATTTGATCCGGTGTCAGCGTTAATTTTTTAACGAAGCGAAGAATAGGCTTTAATCGCTCATCAACCTGCGCACTTTCAATATCGGTTTTTAATTGATCAAATACTTTTTCATTAATACCTAATTGTTCAGAAACCGCTTTATGGGTTTTATAACCAAGACCGCACTGGTTTAGACCGGAGGTATAAGTAATAATCAATTCACGGATATTTCTGCTGAAAGACGAGCGGCTTGTCTTGATATTTTCCAGTAATTTGAATAATAAAATTCCCCTACCGGGATATTTTCCCAGCATAACCGCTATATTTGGCAAGTCTGGGCTTGAAGGCAGATAAGACATAAGTTCTCCTGGGTTATTAATTTATATTAAGCATACTGAGCAATGCCATTCCCGAAAGACCAGTTTTCTTTTTTTACTTCAACCAGGTTGATAAGGACATCTTCCCGCCTGATATCAAGCCCTTTATGAAGTTGCTCAGCGATAGTTAAATAGAGTAATTTTTTTAATTCCACAGTCCGGCCTTCGTTT
>CAIOMN010000265.1 GCA_903859415.1 uncultured Methylococcaceae bacterium | reverse complement strand
TCCGTGGCGGTATCAGGGCGGGCTAATACAAATTTGGTATTAAACACGTTGAGGCCCTTGTTTTCCATGGCGCCCATATTAAAGTGTCCTACCGCTACAATCATGTATAAGTCTAGGTCATATTCCAGACCATAGACTTCTTCATCCCATTTCATGGCGTTTTTAAGTGATTGCATCGCGTGACTGCATTTGTCTAAATCATGCGATTCAACAAAGATTTGTAAACTAATCGAGCGGCCTGATTTTGTGATGAAATGATCTTCAATACACTCCAATTGTCCAGCGACCAAGGCGAATAAGTAGCAGGGTTTATTAAAGGGATCTTCCCAGGTAACCCAATGCTGGTTATCGGCCAAGTCTCCAGAAGCCACTTTATTACCATTTGATAATAAAACTGGGTATTGCGATTTATCGCCTACCAGAGTGGTGGTAAATTTACTCATCACATCCGGTCTATCCAGAAAATAAGTAATTTTTCTAAACCCTTCCGCTTCACATTGCGTACACAGCATCCCGTTAGACAGGTACAAACCTTCTAAAGCGGTATTTGCTTTGGGATTTATGGTGTTTTCGATCGTTAAGACAAACTCACGGTGTTGTGGCACTGAGTGAATGATTAATGAGTCGGGTGTTAGCTGGTAGTCTGCTTCAGTGAGTTCCTCGTCATCATGGATAATAACACGGACTAATGTCAGGTTTTCACCCAGTAAAACCAGGGGGGCATCGCCTGTTTGACTGTCAGGGTTTCGAGTTAAGGTCAGTCGTGAGATAACCCGGGTATTTTCTTCAGCTAAGTTAAAGTTTAGATCAACACTACTAATCAGAAAGTCTGGAACAGTGTAATCTTTCAGATAAATGGTTTGTGGGTTAGCTTCGCGCATTCTTATACCTGCTGTTATGTTGTTTTTTTGTTGTAAAAATAGCGATTAAAACCCAAGCCATAATAAAACTGACTCCGCCTATTGGGGTAATTATACCTATCCACTTTAAATCGAGTATGGCCAGGAGGTAGAGACTGCCAGAAAATAAAATTATACCTATAAACATCAACCAACCGGCCCAATAGATTAATTTAGACTCAGCGGCTTGCTGATGAACTAAGGCAATACCCATTAAACCCAGTGCGTGCCACATTTGGTAAGTCACGCCGGTTTGATAAACCGTTAATAGTTCGGGGCTTAATACGTTTTTCAAGCCATGAGCACCAAAAGCTCCCAAGCCAACACCGGTCATGGCACTGATCGAGGCCAGAAATAAAAATACAGATTTCATATTATTTTTCCATAAGTCTAGGCATTAATTGCACTAAGTTACAGGGACGAGTCCGATAATCCAGTTGATCCTTAATTAAAGCGTCCCATGCGGTTCTACAGGCACCAGATGAGCCGGGCAGGCAAAATACATAAGTGCCGTTTGCAACGCCTGCGAGTGCTCTGGATTGAATCGTTGAGGTTTTAATATCCTGATAGGATAGCCATCTAAAGGTTTCACCAAAACCATCCAATACTTTGTCTAATAGAGGCGTAACGGCTTCGGGCGTACCATCTCTACCGGTGACACCGGTTCCTCCGGTGCTGATGATCACATTGATGTTATCACTGGCAATCCACTTTGAAACAACGGCTCTGATTTGAT
>CAIOMN010000264.1 GCA_903859415.1 uncultured Methylococcaceae bacterium | reverse complement strand
TTGTATTACATCTTTGTCTAATGAGTACAGTAGAATGTGCGTTTGAAGTCTTAGGGACTCAAGACGCCGAACCTATTATAATTCTGCATGGCTTCTTTGCATCTTCACGTAATTGGCGGCAAGTTGCTGAAAAGCTGGCTGCCCATTATCACGTCTATAGTTTAGATCTTCGTAATCATGGGGTTTCGCCGCATCATCCAGTGATGGACTACCCCGCGATGGTGGCTGATTTATTGTTGTTTATGGATACTCATGATTTAACAAAGTCTCATTTGTTGGGGCATAGCATGGGTGGAAAGATAGCCATGTGGTTTGCTTTAAATCATCCAGAGCGAGTCGATAAATTAATCGTCGCAGACATTGCACCGGTCAGTTATACCCATTGTTTTAATAATCTCATTGAAGCGCTTAAAGAATTGCCCTTAAGTGAAATCAGCAATCGTAAACAGGCCGAACAATGGCTAGCTCCACATATTCCCGAATTGAGTTATCGGCAGTTCTTATTACAGAACCTGATTTTAAAAGAAGGCGCTTATTGCTGGCGGGTTGATCTGGATATTTTTAAAAGTCAGGCGCCAAATATTATAGGTTTTCCAGATGCAGAACACTTGTCACCGTATACGGGTGATGTCTTGTTTTTGGGGGGCAGTGAGTCTAAGTATATTAAAGCAGAAGCAGTGAGTCCGTTATTCCCTGAAGCGACAGTTAGTATGCTAGCAGGAGCAGGGCATTGGTTGCATGTGCAACAGCCGGTAGAGTTTTTAAGACAGGTTGAAGACTTTTTAGTTCTTAATTCGCATTAAATATAACGTTATGGCCCCCAGTTATGAAATCAGATCGCGCACATAATCCCATCAGCGTGGATGCCTATTTACAAGGCGAACTCCTTGCTGAAACCAAGCATGAACTTATCGATGGTGATGTTTATGCCATGGCAGGTGCCAGTGAAAATCATAATTTGCTGTCACTTAATATGGCGAGTGAATTAAAAACCAGATTGAAAGGTACGCACTGTAGAACTTTTATGGCAGATATGAAAGTTAGGGTGGGACAAGATTTTTTCTATCCCGATGTGATGGTGGTTTGCGGGGAAGATAATGATAGCGAGTATTATAAAAACGCGCCCGTTATTATCGTTGAAGTTTTATCCAAATCAACCCGACGCTTTGATCAAACCGATAAGCGTTTACGATGTCAAAAAATTCCTAGTCTGGAAGAGTATGTGTTAATCGAACAGGATAAAGGGGAAATCCAGGTCTTTCGTAAAAAAGATCAGTGGCAATCATTTTACTATTATCTGGGCGACGACATTATGTTTACCACATTAGGTGTGACAGTGTCGGTTGAGGATATTTATTATCAGGTCAGTAATGAGGATGTACTGGATTTTTTGCGGGATAAAAGCGCGTAGGATAATGACTAAGAGTTCTTTCCTTATCAAAAGTAAAGCTGTAGCCATTGCAATCCAGTTTTTGTAAACAAAGCCCCTGAGTAACACTCAGGGGCTTTATACATTCCAGGCTTTTATTTCTTAGCCACTTTACTACGGGCTATTTCAATCAATTTAACGGATAAATCGATCAATTCGCGACGTTTAACATAGCCAGTGTAACCTATCAAACCAAGGATAATGCCATAGATTAACTTCTCAAACGCAGAGTAGCCACTATCTTGTTGAGCAGCCGCAGTAGCTGCAGCAGCCGTATCAGACGCTTTTACAGCAGGTGTTTGAACCGCCACTTTATTCGGCGTTACTTTGGCACCTAAATCAGGTAAACCTAAGCTGCTCCAGGCATCATAGTCTTGCCAGATTGGGTATTGTCCTTTCCATAACTTCTTTGAGAAATAAGGCGCCAGACTCATACCATGCGCGGATGGGATACCTTTATCATCAACAAAGCCTTTATAAACCACTAAGCTGATATCACCACCTTCACCATGACCTTTGGTGGTAAACGATTTTTCAACATGGTCGTGGAACATCCAGATACCTTGACCAAAGCTGTTTAAGCCATCATCAACACCACTTAATGCCAAATCCAGACGTTGCGCTGGCACCAAGCCATGCACGTCACGTTGAATATAAGAGCCAGGACCATTGTCGACCCCATCATAATGCGTCACGGTCGGTTTGTGTCCATGAATATGCAAAGCAAATGATTCCGTATGACCGTTCAGTACACGAAGTTTTACGCTTTGATTCTCTTCCATGTGAATGAGCGATTCTCTTAAGGTATAAGGGAATGAGCGACCATTCAGCATAAAATAATCATCATCCGCTTTGGTGATGTCATATTCAGTATTCATGTGCTTGGCGATCAAGCGCGGATCATTGGCTGATCTGGCCACCACCTCATGTAATTCTTTGTCAGCCGATTGATAATGTAAGTCGTATTCTCTGGCATATTTTTCAAGTACAGCCACTGAAGGATGACGGACTTGTCCAGCACCTACGTTTAATGTTTGTACCCAGTTATTAGGACGGTTTTCTTCAACAACAAAGATGCCTTGCAAACCCATAGGAATGTGAGTATGTGGCTGTACATGGCAGTGATAATACATGGTGCCTGGTTGACGAGGCTTAATCACATAGGTTTTGCTTTCACCGGGCATGGTATCCATATTACTGGTTTGACCCACACCATCATTGCCAGAACCTGCGTGATTCATATAGGGATGATCTATGCCATGCAAATGGATAGAGTGGGGCAGGTAATGGGTGTTTTCTAACACAATCCACACCACGTCATCCTGTTCAACACGGATAACAGGTGAGGGTGCTCTGAGTAAAGGATTGGCTTCTAACTCATAGAGACTTTTTGTCGACATGTCTCTGGTTTTAGGGGCATAAACCCAGAAAGTGGGCTGTATGCCCGGGGCAATATCAAACGTCGTGGTGATGTCTTTCATATCGGGTGAATGCCCGTTAAGTTCAACGACTTCTAATTTTATAACAATTTTATCAGGATCACCGTCACCATCAACATCATCAGATACCGTGATGGCATCAGCCGCCAGTTGAGTGGCCATCAGGGTTTCCATTGAGATACCATTGGTCCCTTTTACAAAGGCAGCGATATCAGCAGGATTGTCTGGATTACAAAGTTTTGATTCTTGTATTGAAACGCCATCAACGGTTTGTTCTTTGCGCCATGCGGGATCAGTAAATTCAGAACAGACTTCTTCTACTGGCCCCAAATCCACTTTAGCTGAAGGCGGCAAGTCCGTAGCAGCATGAGTCAAGCTGTGCATAAGGACTAAGACGGCACCCCCAGTAAAAGTAATTATTTTTTTACGCATACAACGACCTCGGAAATACTGTGTGAAGAAACGAAACGCCATTTAAACAACGGACTATTTATTATTACTCCCATTTTAACTGATAATTTTGCTTAAGTCTTATTTGCCTACACAGTTTGTTGAATATTAATTTATGTGTGCTCGGCAAGACTTTATAAATTAAAGGGATAGTGTGTTATCAGATGAGGCTTGAACCGAATAAAGTTAAGCCTTCATCAGGAAAAAAAATTATACTAATCAGATCCAAAACGGAACTCTTTAACCACAGCATTGTGGTAATAACAATAATAAAATATAACCCTTGATCGTGAAAAAGCAATCTCAACACTATATCGTTGGTATAGATTTAGGCACTACTCATACCGTTGTCGCCTATGTCAGCACCGAAAAAAATAATCAAACCATTGATTTATTAGCTATTGAACAACTGGTTGCACCTGGACAGGTCGCCGCCAGACCTTTATTACCGTCGGTACGTTATCACCCCGCTCCCGGTGAACTCTCTGAGGCAGACTTAGCGTTTCCCAGTTACAACGCAGATTCCCCGTTATCTGATGCTATAGTCGTAATAGGAGAAGCCGCTCGTTTATTAGGGGCTAAAACTAAAGGCCGCTTTGTCACCAGTGCTAAAAGCTGGTTATCACATCCCTCGGTTGATCACAGTGCAGACATCCTGCCTTGGGGTAGTCATGAAGAAGTCAGTAAAGTGTCACCGATTGATGCCAGTGCCAGTTATCTGGCTCATATCCGCACAGTCTGGAGACATAAATTTCCTGATGCCCCACTAGAAGATCAGGATGTGGTGATTACCGTCCCGGCATCCTTTGATGAAGCCGCCCGTTCGCTAACTTTAGAAGCCGCTAAAATCGCAGGTTTAAATGAAGTAAGATTATTAGAAGAACCTCAGGCGGTTTGTTACGACTGGTTACGGCTTAATTCGGCAGGCTTAAAAGAAGCTTTAACCGATGTGCATTTATTATTGGTCTGTGATGTCGGTGGGGGCACAACAGATTTAACACTGATTAAAGTCGAAGCCGGAGAATACGAACCTAAATTAACCCGTATCGGTGTCGGTGATCATTTGATGCTTGGCGGGGATAATATAGACCTGGCTTTAGCGCATTTGGTTGAAACTCGTTTGAGTGATAATGGAAAGCGACTATCTGCCGCAGACCTCTCGCAATTATTAGAACAATGTCGCTTGGCCAAAGAACAACTCTTAGCAGAAGATGCACCCGAACAACTAGCTGTTACCCTGTTGGGTGGTGGCTCTAAACTGATTGGCAGTTCCCGTTCGGTGCAACTAACCCGGGAT
>CAIOMN010000263.1 GCA_903859415.1 uncultured Methylococcaceae bacterium | reverse complement strand
TGCAGAAAGGATTAAATCGGATTACAAAGCAGGACGTTTACCTCGAGATAAAGCCCTCAGTCAACTTAATGAGCTAAAACTCCAATTCGATCAGGATATTCAAATAGCTCAGGAGTTAGGTCTAAAAATGAATAGCCGCATGACTGAATTCCAAGATGCTAACAACAGGATTTTAGATAATGATCCCAATGCAAGATCCATCCTATATGCTGAAAAACTTAGAAAAGCTGAAACATCTAACACAGTCAGTAGTTTTGAGGGAAAGAAAGCCCCAACAGGAGTAGTAAAAAACGCCAAAAAGAAATCTAAAAAGAAAACAATTTCTGATCATATAACTACTGATAGTACTCAGAAGAATAAAGTAACGACTATTCCCGCCGCGCAACCTCTGGCCCCAGCAAGTTTACCAGCCGTTGAAGTGGCTCATATAACAGAGACCAATCAAATTAAGCAAAAAGCTTTTGTTGATCAAATTGATAAAGCTAAAGCCCAAGCCAAAGTAGCTTTTACATTGGAAGGTTCTGTCAGTCAAGCTACTCCAGAGATATTAGTCTGTGGGATCTAAACGCTATCTGTGGATCACATTGCTTGCCAGTCTAATAGGTCTGGCAAGTTTAAGTGGTTTAGCGTTTTACCTTGATTATTTTAAGTGGAATGATTTTGCTAGCTTAATTTCATTTTCGCAATCGACTAGTTCAAACAATACCCTAACAGGGCAACAACTTCAGCCAGAGGAAGTTGTTTTACCTGTCGCTGTTCAAAGTAACACATCGCCCAGTATCGACATGCCAGATGAAACTCCAGTTCCTAGACCAGAAACGGGATTGCATACAGCCGTAATCAACCAAGTAGCGGTCACTAACGATGGGCGCTTGCTGACAGCTTCGGATGATAAAACGGCACGATTATGGCCTGCTGGATCAATAGACGGTGAGTCACTAGTATTACGGGTGCCTATTGGCTCCCGCTCCGAAGGCGCCTTATATGCAATAGCTGTTTCGCCAACTAAAAATAGTGCAGTGGTCGGAGGGGCAACCGGTATAGACTGGGATAAAGCTGGTTCAGTCTACGGCTTTGATCTTAATACAGGTAAAATGACAGGGCGCATAACGGGCATTCAGGGTTCAATTCGCGTCTTAGCGTATTCACAAGATGGCCACTATCTAGCCATTGGATCAGGTACTGGTTGGCTACGTATCATTGATATTGAAGGAAAATCGCTAGCGTTGGATAGTGCAGTTTGCCAAGATATGGTAGTTGCTGCTAAGTTCTTACATGATGGTCGTTTAGTGACCGCCTGTTTAGATGGCGCTATGCAACTCTATAGCGCAAACTTCCAGCTACTAGCTGATTATAAGTTTTCTGAACATCAAAGACCGTGGCGCTTTGCATTTTCCCCAAAAGAAGATCAAATTGCGGTCGGTTCATTGGATGCTGCGAAGATTACCATTTTTTCATTAGATACTCTGAAGCCCGTCACTGAATTAACCGGTGACAGTAAACAACACGGTAATCTATCGGTAGTCGCATGGATTGGGGACTCAGTATTTGGCGCTGGAACTTACGGCAATGCCCGAGGTATTAAATATCTTCGTATCTGGAATACCAGTAATCAACAAACCCATGAATTACCCTTAGCCGAAGATACAGTGACTGATTTGACTCCATTTCCCGATGGAAAATTGGCTTATGTCACTGCAGAACCTACTTTAGGCATTATTGACCCTACCACTTCTAAAGTTACTACCAGCAAACGTTCTATTGCTGATTTTAGAGACGCTTTCGAAGGCCTGTTTGCCCTATCAGAAGATGGCACTACCCTAGATTTTGGTATGCTACAAAAGGGCCGCTCACCGCTACGATTTAATCTGCTCAACCGAACATTAGTTCATGAATTATCCCCACGTAATGATATGCACAAGCCCTTGATTCCAGAGGGCTTAAACCATTGGCGTAATGAAGCCCACACCACATTGAACGCAACGCCTATCGCCCTGGATCAAAATGAACAAAGCCGTTCGGCAGCCTATCTGGAAGAAACAGATAGTACATTAATCGGTGCAGACTTCTCTATTCAATATTGGCAAACAGGCAAACTGACTTGGCACATTACAGTGCCTAGCTCAGCGTGGGCGGTTAATTTGAGCAAAAATGGTCGCTTTGCACTGGCGGCTTTAGGCGATGGTACGCTCCGATGGTACGATACAAAAAATGGTCAAGAGTTACTCGCTTTACTGGTGAATACAGATGAGCGTTGGATTGCATGGACACCAGAAGGTTATTTTGACCACAGTGATGGTGCAGCCAATTTAATTGGTTATCATATTAACCAAGGTAAAAAAGAAAGCCCCAAATTTATTTCTTCTGAGCAAATCCACGAGCGCTTTTATCGTCCGGATCTTATCGGCAATGCAATATTTGGAAGTGCGCCAGTTACGCCATCGACAACCGATTCTAACGACGCAAAAACTATTGTTGCTCAACATATTGCCCCGTCAGTAAGACTGGTTTCCTGGTGTACTCAAGGTCATTGCACTGAGGCAACAACCAACA
Organism: uncultured Methylococcaceae bacterium; assembly: GCA_903859415.1. Classification (GTDB taxonomy): domain Bacteria; phylum Pseudomonadota; class Gammaproteobacteria; order Methylococcales; family Methylomonadaceae; genus Methylobacter_C. The sequence continues at coordinate 27,393 of CAIOMN010000263.1, read as the reverse complement.
ACAATACACTACAAAAAAGCAATGTCGACTCAGCTGAAGTGACTCTTCATTTTGCTTTAAAAGATTCGGGAAGCGGTATTGGCAACGTAGTCATTCGTCGCAATAAGGCAACTATCGCTACCCGCACCTTAAAACGAGATGAGACAACAAAAAACAGAGCGTCAGAAGCTATTGTCGAAGAAAAAATACTCCTGGAACCCGGCGATAATATAGTGACAGTAACTGCATTTGATGCTGACGAGTCCGTTGATGCAGGAGATGCCATAAGACTTCCTATTGAATATGATCCCCAAAAAACCGATGTATCAACCTTATACATTGTCAGCGTAGGTATTGATCAATATATTGCCTCTGATAAACTCCAGAAACTAGATAATGCAGTAAACGATGCCAAAGGTATTATTGAAATACTTTCTAACAATACTAAAGGATTGTTCACTGATATCAAACCCATCGCGCTGTTAGATGAACAAGCCGGATTAGCTAAAATAAAACAGGCTCTCATTCAAGTTGGTAAAACAGCAAAACCCAATGATTTAGTCGTTTTGTTTCTTGCTGGTCACGGCATTTCAATAGAGGGACGTTATTATTTTCTGCCATACGATGCAAAACTAGAGGGCACCAACCTTAAGGAACAAATTAAAGCAACTGCACTTACTCAAAAAAACCTGTCTGATTTGCTTTCGGCTTTGCCAACCTCTCGGGTAGCCGTTTTAATCGACTCATGTAATTCAGGTGCCTTCGCAGTGTTAGGCAGTGTAATGCAACACTCTTCGCAAGATCGAGCCTGGACTGGATCACTCGCCCAAAATACAGGTCGATTCGTTTTGGCAGGAACAAGTAATGACCAAGAAGCATTGGATGGAATCAATGGTCACGGTGTTTTCACCGCCGTGTTGTTAGATGGGTTGAATGGCAAAGCAGATCAAGAATTGGGTGGAAATCATGACAAACGTATTAATATTGCAGAACTGCTGGCCTACACCCGGCAACGGGTTCCAGAAGCTGCCCATAAAATCTCACCATCCCATGATCAAAATGTTAGCGGTTTTTTCGCTGGCTCGGAATTCTTTGATCTAACTCTTTCAGCAACCGAGTGATAGGTGCTGCAAATAAACTCGCTATACTCGAAAGAACTAAACTAGGAAGCTACTATGGCAACCGAAAAACAATTGCAATACACTACAACACGTAGAGTTCATTAATGCTGTTGATTTCGCCATCAACAGGTAAAAAAATATTGGTTCATTAGGAGTATTTGGTTTGGCTAATTCAAACAACCCATACGATTTATGGAGTGGGCGGCGCTGTTGCCATCCAAGTGCTCCTGCTGGTGGCGGTGGCTCTGGTGCCTTTACTTCGGCAGGACCAACAAACTATTACATTGCTGGAAATGATTTACCACACCCATATTCACCAGCGGCTAGGCATTTAATTCCAGAGGATATTGGGGGTTTCAAATCTTGGTGGGAAAATAGCACTGTTAAAACTAAAAATGTTGAAACAGCTCTTAGCTGGGATGAAGTAAAAGAAGACTTTGAAAAATGGGAGGGTAGGTTTTCTTTCATGTATTTAGATACTAAAGGCTTCGTAACAGTTGGTATAGGAAAAATGTTACCCAATGTTGCTACGGCGCAAAAACTTGGATTTGTCAGACGAACAGATAAATCCATTGCAACAAGTACAGAAATAGCAACAGATTTCACGGAAGTAAAGAAACAACCACTCGGTAGACTTGTATCAAGCTATGAAAAACACACCAAACTAGATCTGCCAGATAAGGTTATTGATGATCTTCTAAAAATAGAAGTAAGTAATTTTGAAAAAAGCCTGGAAAGCTATTTCAAAGATTACAAAACCTACCCTACTAATGCCAAGAGAGCACTTCTTGACATGATCTATAATCTTGGGTTAGGAGTAAAAGCAACAAAGAACCATCATGCGACTGGATTGCATCAGTTCAAAACACTTAAAGCTGCGGTTGAATCAGGGGATTGGAAAAAAGCTTCAGAAAACTGTCACCGTGTTGGCCCTTCAGAAGCTCGAAATAATTGGACACGCGATAGGTTTATTGAAGCGGCCAAAACCAAATGATATTCAAGATGAAATATACACAATTTTTATTGTTTTCGTTAATTGGCCTCGTCCTTTTCAATAATAGTGCGCCTGCCGAGACTACCATTTTCGCTGCCAAAGAATTACACCTAAAGGACAATATACCAAATGAAGCAGAGTTTGTTCGTCCTTTTGAAGATCCATTGCCAGCATTGTTAGCGACAGCCAAAGGTGAAGAATTAGTCCAGCTTAGCAATTGCCGTGATTATCTGAGTGTACGCCATCAAATAATGGGTAGCGATAACGAAACCGACTACCATGCGCTGGTTTCTCAGACAGCTCCGTGTATTGTGCTTGCTTTACTTAAATCTTCCAACATTGCCAAACTGTCCGCCTTACCAAAAGAATTCATCGTATATACAAAAACAGCTTATTACCCGGCAACTCTTTGGCCTGCCATTTCAGATGATGAGCGGAAAGATCAAAAATGGTCTAATGGTAACTTGTTGTCCTATACAAAAAAAACGGCTCTAAGCAAAATAAATAATAAAACATTAGGGCTGGAATCTTCAGGATATGGTTTTCACATTACCCTGCTTGCTCGCGGTGATTTTAACCATGACAGTTGGGAGGATGCTGCTTTCGTCTGGGAAAGCTATTCGCTTCATGGCAGCTATGCCGATGTGCGCATTGTTGTTCTAACACGAACAAATCCAAATAATAACCTCATTGAACTTTCACTTGATCAACTATTACCGAAATAAGCAGTCGGATAAACTAGAATCATTGAAACTGTCCGATCCATTTTGTCAGAACCTGACTAATAATCGCCTGAAAGTGCTTGAATCCTCAACAGGTAAATTCGGTCGTTCCTTGTTAATTATTGCAGAAGATATAGAAGCAGAAGCGCTGACGACTCTCGTAGTCAATACTCTACGTGGCACTTTGAAAGTCTGTGCAGTCAAGGCTCCTGGCTTCGGCGATCGTCGTAAAGCCATGTTGAAAGACATCGCTATTCTGACCGGTGGTGCAGATGACATAAAGGCACGTGTCGAACAATTGCGTAAGCAAATCGAAGACTTGAAAGGTGACAATGCCGACCGTAATGTTGGGATTGCGATTTTGCGTCGTGCTATCGAAGAACCTCTACGTCAAGACGATTACTAAGTTATAGGTGACCTACAAACTCCAGCCCCGTTTATCGGGGCTTTTTTTGAGTTTTTTTGGAGCTTAGTAATACTACCCTGTTACACTCTTCAGGAGGTAGTCACTAATCGAGATAAAAGCCATACTTGACGTAGAAAAAAACAGCGCACAAAATATTATCTTTTGGAAAGTAAGCACGATACTACCCTATAAACAAAGTAATCTCATTTTTGGGTAAATCTTAAACTCAATGTTCAAGTTTTTTCAATTGTCTGAGATTCTCTCACACTTAGAGCTTATGGTCACAAGAGAAGATGAGCATAGTAACAACTTTAATCACACCGCCAAATAAATTCAAAATTAAACTCGATAAATTGCTAGAAGGCACAGGGATTGTTTTTAACGGCAGCAATCCATGGGATATCACTGTTTATAATCCAAAGCTTTATGAAAGAATACTCACTCAAGGCTCACTTGGGTTAGGTGAAGCTTACATGGATGGCTGGTGGGACTCTGACCAACTTGATGAACTATTTAGTAAGTTTTGCTCTGCACAAGTTAAAAGACGAGTCATGCTAGATCCCCAATCGATAAAAAATGGGCTTTGGGCGTATTTTATCAATCGGCAGAGCAAACAACTCGCCTCAACCATTGTGAAACACCATTACGATATCGGCAATGATTTATATCGCGCAATGTTAGATTCTCGATTAACTTACAGTTGCGGCTATTGGAAAGAAGCAAAAACCCTGGATCAAGCTCAAGAACATAAATTTGATTTAATCTGCAGAAAACTCAATATTCAACCTGGCCAAAGAATTCTCGATATCGGTTGTGGGTGGGGAAGTTTCATGAAATATGCGGTAGAAAGATTTGGCATTTCTTGCGTAGGTATAACCCTTTCTCATGAACAGATAACACTCTGTAGAGAATTGTGTGCAGGATTGCCTATAGAAATACGCTTTGCTGATTATCGGGACCTTAATGAGACTTTTGATCACATCGTTTCAATAGGCATGTTTGAACATGTCGGCTATAAGAATTACAGTCACTATATGAATGTGGCTAGAAGATGTCTCAAGGATGATGGTTTGTTTCTACTACATACCATCGGTGGGAATAAATCGGTCATAGCCGTTGATCCCTGGATGGAAAAATACATATTCCCTGGCGGCTTACTACCTTCCATTAAACAAATAGCAAAAGCGATAGAAGGAAAGTTTGTTGTTGAGGATTGGCATAATTTTGGTGCAGATTACGATAAGACGTTAATGTGCTGGTATGAAAATTTCTCGGGCAATTGGGAAACCCTAAAAGATAATTATGACCCTAGATTTTTCCTGATGTGGAAATACTATTTACTCTCCTGTGCGGGTGCATTTAGGGCACGGAGTAATCAGCTCTGGCAGATTGTATTATCAAAAAACGGTGTGCGAGGCGGCTATATTTCACAACGCTGATTTCTTTTTATTTTTAGCGTTAAGAAGCCTTTCTTAATTCACCTAACCCATTCGGCTTTTTAACCAGTTGGAGTTGTGCTTTAAAACGTTTCTGGACTGCGTCAACATGAGAAATCACGCCAACTGTTTTTCCATATGTATGCAGATTTTCCAAGGTACTGATAACGGTATAAAGCGAATCAGCATCCAGATTACCAAAACCCTCATCCAGAAATAATGAGTCAACTGAGCGCCCGTTATTAGCCAACTCTGATAGGCCCAAGGCTAAAGCCAGACTGACTATAAAGCTTTCACCACCGGATAACGACTTAGGTAAACGACGAACATTGGCCTGATAAGTGTCTTCAACCTCCAATGCCAATCCTTGTTCACTGTGCGCTTGGCGTAAATAATAACGACCGCTGATTTTTTCCAGGATAGCATTAGTTTGAGACAATAACTTATCAGCCAATTGACTTTGAACCCGTTTACGAAACGCCATGCCACTTTCTTCTGTAATCAATGCGGCTTCTGCAAAACAACCTTGCGCAGCCGACTCTTGCTGCTGTAGTTTTAGCATAAGGTCACTGTGCGTTAACTGAAGTTGCTGCTGTTCGTCCAAAAGACGTTCTAAATACTCAACCTCCATCGTTGTTATAGAGATTTTTTCTGTTACGCTCTTTAATTGTTCTTCAATTTCTATCCTATTGAGAAGGGTATCCGATGATGCCGCATAAGCTTCGTCTAACAGTTTTTGATTTACACTGAGTTCAAGCGTTTTAGTCTCAAGCTCCTTAACTAACGCTGATTTCTGACGCTCAAGTTCGGGTTGATTCTCTACAAACTCCAGAAACTTGATAATCTCTTGCACACTCGTAAATTGAGTGCCTGCTATTTTCTCTTGTAGTGATTTTTGTAAATTAGCCACGTCAAGATCCAAATGCACTAGGAACTGTTCTTTTTCAGCAATTAGTTTTTGCTTTTCAATTAATCCTAAATGTAAGCCCAGCGCTTCTTCTTCCTTAAGCTGATGGGTAAAGCTAACTATCTGCTCTTCAGAATGCTTGATTTCATTCTGGCACGCCACCTGTTTTGCAGCTATGTTAGCACGCTCTTCAGTCAATGATTTATACCGAAAGCTATAGCCATGATAATCCTGGCGACGGCTGTTAAGCTTATCAAAAAGGGCGTCTTCTTGACCTTTAGCGGGCATTTTCTCACCCAATGCCGTTAACTGGTTTAATATCTTATCGGCCAGTTCTTTTTCCTGTTCTTGAAGACGAACTAATGCATTATCAAAATCAAACTGTTCCTGAGAAACACCCTGATTATTGGCACTCAACTGCTCGGTGTTTGCCTGCAATTGCTCGATAGTCACTAAGCCTTTAGCTATTAACGCTTTGTTTTTCTCAATACTGGTCTTTTTAGCGCGAATCTTTATTATTAAAGTAAGAATCTCAGACAACTCATCGTTCTCTTTCTTGATCATTTCCTTCATCAAACTCAACTTATTGATATCAAGGTCATAACTGGCTGTATTGAGTCGATTACATAAACTTTGCCATTGACCTCTCAATTGAGCTAATTGAGCTTTCTTAGTCTTATTTCTTTCAGAATTCTTTTCAGCTTGAGTTATTTCAGAACTCACATTAGCTATCTTTTCCTTAACCTGTCTTATTTTGGCTTTCTGATCAATTAATGCTTGTTTAGAATTACTGACTACAGGTGGAAACTTTGCATAAGGATGCTGTAAAGCACCACATAAAGCACACGGTTTTCCCAGCACAAGATGAACACGATCCGGTGCCATTTTTTTCAAGAGCGCTTCATAATTAACCGCTTCTTGAAGAGTTAGGCGTATGTTCTCTTCACTTTTCATTCTGAGATTTAACTTTTCAAGCTCAAGAGTCAAGGCTTCAACATCGTAATCAGGTTCTTCTTTTGGTTTAAACCATGAAAAGAAACCCGTACCTCCTGCGAGATTTTCATGCTTAACAGCCAGATTATAAAGCGACTGAAAATTGTTGACCCGCTCTTGCTGCTCTTGTCTTAAACTGTCAAGATACTCTAAGGTATTACCCTGCGACAATTCAGCCAGCTCTTTTTCATCGGCTTCTATCTGACGCGCGAACTCTCCCTGCTGACTTTGTTCTTTTGCAAGAACGGCTGTGTTATTTTTGAGCGTTGAGATGATCTTTTTGGTTTGCTTGGAAAATGACTTCTGCTTTCCACTTAATTCACCAAGCTCTAAGCGTAGTTTCTTTAACTTACCCACTTCGGGTAAATCCGTTAATAAGATTTCATCGCCTTTATGCTCTTCTAACCAATTCGAAACAGCAGTTAAAGCCGACTCTTTTTCAGCATACTGAACAGCTAAGGATTGCCCGAACTCGGTGTCCAACTGCTTATGATGAATAGACTGGTTTAACTTCTCTTTGATATCTCCCAGTTTTTGTTGCTGCTCTGAGAAGGACTGATTAGTCAAATTCAATGAAGCGACATCGACATTAACTAGCTGCTTTTTTAAAAAACCCAGTTCGTTTTGTAAATCATCCAGCATTGATTGACTTTGTCGAATAAGCTGCTGCTTATCCTTGACCGCATCAATTTCATCCTTAAAGAGCAGTACCTCTTTAGAATCATCAATTTGACTCAATATATTCTGGCTTTCATTAACCTGCTTCTGGAGTTTTTCTAAATAAATGTCCTGATCAGTAATCTGCTTTTTTAAAGCCGCAATCGTCTGCAACAAATCATGTTGTTGGGTTAAGGTCTTTTTCTGACTTTTTAATTCGACTAATTGGTCTTTGAAATCAATTAAATCCTGCTCACTGGCCTCCTGCTTTTCAGGGGGCATCATCTGGATCGTGCTTAACTTCTGTTTTAAAAAATCCAGTTGCTGCTGAGCGGTTTCAGCATTATCAAGCACTTCTTTTTTATAATCTACATAGATATCCGTGCTAATTATTTTTTCTAATATATCCATCCGCTCATTATCAAGCGCATTTAGAAAAGCAGAAAAATCCCCTTGCGCCAACATAATCGAGCGGGTGAAATTGCGAAAGTTCATACCTGTAATTTCTGTAATCCGATTACAAACCAATTGTGGTGTATCCGCTAACACATCACCATTGGACAAGCGAACCAAACGCATTTGAGGTGACAATAATTCACGTGCAGACTCACCTTCTGCACGTTGCACATGCCAACTTGATTTATACTTTTCACCGTCTACTGAAAACTCAACGACTGCAAAGCAATCGGCTGTATGCCGCGTCATTACATAATCTGAAGGTCTATCAAAACGAAAGGTTTCGCCATATAAACCTAAGGTAATGACATCTAAAATACTCGATTTGCCTGATCCATTAGGCCCCGTAATTGCAAAAACGCCAGTTTCAGAAAAAGGCGCCTGCTGAAAATCAACGACGTTCTCGCCTTCTAAGGAATTAATGTTTTTAAAATGAATGGTGAGTATCTTCATAAATAATCAGTATTTTATAGAGTAGGGTACGCATTTTTTATTAACACATGATACATGATGGGACTGTTTGAGAAAACAGCTCTTAAATCAAGAGGAACAAACTTGTCTAGACCGTTTAATGAATTATCCTTGCAAAGCTTGCAATCTGTCGTATATATAACAATAATGCTCCCCCCAAATAACAGTTTAATTAGGTCAATATAATGATACCCGGTGCTATTAATTTATTAGTCATTACAGTGCTTATTTTCTTGCTAGGCATGTATAAACCAAAATGGCCATTATTTTTCATGGAGAAGCCCAACCGATTTTTGATCCTTGCTATATGTACGGTATTATTCATGATCACAGCAACGCTGTATGGAGAAGGTCTAAGACGTGAGAAACTTGAGAAAGTAGCGCTACAGCCTGCTGCTGAAACAGTTGTTCATGAGCCAGTGCCGGTGCCTGTTCCAGAGGTGCCTAAGCCTGCAAACCCTGCCGCAAAATAACAGATCAAAAAGTAAGATACCTACACAGATCGATACCTATCTGGGCTCAGAGCCCGTTATGTTTTATACCCAATTACCTTGGCAACCGGTAATTTCGTCATGTAAACCGGTATTTGTTACGTGGTAACCGGTATTTTTGTCATGAATACCGGTAACTTTTCGATGTTAATCAGACTTTTTGTCAATGGGTTGGGTTTTTACGAGATAATGACCGGTTATCATGTCATGTGAACCGGTAATTTCGCCATGAATACCGGTATTTTTGTCACGTAAACCGGTAATTCTAATGTCGTAACCGGTTATTTAGTCATGTAACAGGATTACCCTATAGCGTTAACCGGTAGTTTTATCGTGGAATTAGGTTGATATTCTACGACAACCTGATTTGTCAGCTCACCAACCACTAAATTTAGCTGAAGCTTTCAAAAATACGTCAACAAGTAACACGGACTTTGAATATCATTCTAGTAGTGATTTAAGAGACCCGACAAACAGGTTGTTTTAACCCTATAATTTGAATAACTGGGGTAAGAGTAAACTTATGACCCCTGTTATTACGGGGGTCATAGAGAGTAAACTTAAATTCATTTCCCGTTTCAATTGTTTTTCTTGCCTTACGGCAACCCTATTTGTTTGCAACATATAAATTGTTTCAGAGGTCAGATTGTAGAACACCAAATATTTAAGTTTACTCTGACCCCAGTTATTTCCAGTTATTTTATACAGTTATACAATGGTTTTCTTATAGGATTCTCTCTCTGAAAGTCGCAGGTGTTTCAATCCTAAAGGGTAGTTGTCCATTTAAAACCAGCAAATCCAAATCACCACTTATCAGTACATCAGCTTTTCCAAAATAGGCCAAATCAATAAATTGCTGATCTTTAATATCACGGCATTGAGGCAGGTCATATGGCAATTGCTTTTTCTCTATGTGAATAAACACCACATAGGGTAAATATTCGTTAGCAAGTGATTCTATACGCAACCCTGAAAGATTAAATTTTGGATAATTAAAAACTCAGAAACAGAATCATTACTGGCTAAAACTGTTAGTTGATTGTTTTGCCATAACTCGACTAAAAAACTTGAATAACCACGAAAAAGCAATGCTGAAATTAATGTGTTTGTATCAAAAACAATCCGCATTATTTTCTAGCCCATTCAATAGCCTCTTTAATCATGCTTTCGGTAATTTCCTGTTGCTTTATATAGTCCCTAATGTCTTCCAGGCTATCGCCATTATCTTCAGCAATTACTAACACTTCAACTTTTTTACCTATCGGAAGCTTTAACGGTTTACTGAGTGTTAACTGTTGAAGATTGTCCACAGTAATAATCTCTTTATAAGCGTACATAATTGTTCCTTGAAAAATGAGACAATAAAATAGCACTATATTCTAAAATAGTACATCGACTAACGGTGTACGCTCTTCGTTACTGATTTTCGGTAATTGCGGCTTGAGATTATCCATACGGCTATTCTAACCGGACTCTTAGATTTTTACCTGAGATTAATGAGAAGTTACCGTCAAAGTGGGTAAAATGTGGCATGGTATTAATCATTTGCCTCACCTCCTAAATCAATATCCTCTCTTCAAAGATAATTGGGGTCAGAGTAAACTTAAATATATTCTGACCCCAGTTATTCCCTCCAGGCATGAAATTGATAGGGAATTCAACTAACGCACACTATTTGTGCTACTTTCCTCATTGTTCATTTAATATATCTTCTGGAGTTTTGTCTCCAATGTCATGCAGTTCCCTTAGCCTTCTACCAGTTTCTTCTGACGGCGGTGGAGGAGGTGGCTCTGGTTGCGTTCCGCTCCCGGTGTCGGCGGTATCACTCGCTATGCTTGCACTATCTGTTGCGTTTCCATTAGCCATAATGTTTCACCTCTTTGTTTGTTAAACGTAATATAGACGACATGAGTTGTCGTATAATAATCTTAATATCTGTGAGCAGAGTAAAGTTAAAATAATTTACTCTGACCTAAGTTATCCTTAAATAAATACGCACTCACTATGCCAATTAATTCCTTGGGATAGGTTTGGTTTGTAATGGGTGGTTTATTTAATAACTTATTGAAAAATAGTAATATATTAATCTCATTAGTTGGTTATCTTAGGGTGCAAGAGACGATTAAGGATTGCGAAAAATAAATGTTAATTTATTAACATGAAATGATGTATAAAATACCTATTTGGTAGGGTGTTAAATACCTAATACTAGGGTACAAAATACTCAAAGAAAAATAACGGGGTTCAGATTAATGTTAAGTTTACTCTGACCCCAGTTATTCTTAAATAAATGTTCTTGATTAACCTCTGGCAACTGGTTTTGTCCGCTTTCTTCCAAGGCAGTCACAACATAAGCAACGGTAAGAATATTGATATCAACTGCAGGCTGATAGACCTCTTCACTATCATCTTGCTCTTTAAATTCGACAAGAATATGACTTGCCATTAAATTCGATAACACTGTTTGGATAATGGCTATCGGTATGACCAATCGAGTCGCTATTTCTGTAGCCGTTACTGGCTTTTGAAACTCAATAAAGTTTTTAACAATCAAATGCACCACTTGTAAAGCCAACACTTTTTTAAGGAGAAACTTAAATCCGCAAAGCGATTGTTATTTCGATAAATATCATAATTCTGTAAAAAAAACGCGACCTCACAGCCCAGCAAAACAATCATCCAGCATGTTTGCAACCAAACCACCAATAACACATTGTTCAATTCAGATAGAATACTGTGTCCATAAATACCAAACTGTTTTTCTATTGAAATACAGTAACGTATAGGTTACTATTACCAATGATTGATCTTCAGGAATACACAAGCACGGATGGACGCAGCCCTTTTGCGGATTGGTTCAATGAATTGGATGCTTCCGCTGCAGCCAAGATTGCTGCTGCGCTTATTAGGTTGGAGCAGGGCAATTTTTCAAATGTAAAGGGAGTTGGAGCGAGCGTTTTGGAATATCGCGTCGATTTTGGTTCTGGGTACAGAATCTATTTTGGAAAGGACGGCGAACGACTAGTTATTTTGTTGGCAGGTGGCACAAAGAACCGACAACAGAAAGATATCGAAGTAGCCCAAGCCAGATGGGAAGATTACAAACAACGCAAGAAAAACAGAGGTGGAAAATGACATTAACGCGGAGTTTTAAAGAAACTGTGATGGCCCGTATCGAACAAGACGAGGAGTTTCGTCATGCGCTTTTTCGTGAGGGCATCGATTGTTTGTTAACGGGTGATGTAGATACTGGAAAGGCTATTTTGCGTGACTATATTAACGCGACAATCGGCTTTGAAAATCTTAGTGAAGCTACAAATACGCCATCTAAAAGCCTTATGCGTATGTTTAGTCAGAAAGGTAATCCGCTGGCTAAAAACCTGTTTGCGGTGATCTCACATCTTCAAACCCAAAGCGGCATTCATTTCGAAGTCAGATCCGTGAAGTAATGGTTTTGAGCTCTTGACCTTTTGCTCCTCTCTCAAAATTAATATCCTTCAACAACCGGTTTTGTTCAGAAGCTTTAGCCAAGGCTTTAAACTCATTAACCACACCCATAAATAAGTGTTCTTGATTAACCTCTGGCAACTGGTTTTGTCCGCTTTCTTCCAAGGCTGTCACAACATATGCAATAGTCAGAATATTGATATCGACTGCGGGTTGATAGACCTCATCACTATCATCTTGCCCTTTAAACTCCACAAGAATATGACTTGCCATTAAATTCGATAATACGGTTTGAATAATGGCTATCGGCATAACCAGATGAGTCGCTATTTCTGTAGTTGTTAATGGTTTTTGAAACTCAATAAAGTTTTTGACAATCAAATGCACCACTTGTAAAGCCAGTACCTTTTTTAAGGAGAAACTTAAATCCGCAAAACGATTGTTATTTCGATAAATATCATAATTCTGTAGAAAAAATGCGACTTCACAGCCCAGCAAAACAATCATCCAGCATGTTTGCAACCAAACCACCAATAATGGCAATGCCGCAAAGCTACCGTATACAGCATTATAATTGGAGACTCCAATCTGTAAGCTTAGATAAAGCCACTGGGTCAAATGATACAAAATGCCTGTAATGATTCCAGCAATAATACCCACGTTAAAATTTATTTTATGATTGGGCATAAAAATGAACGTCACTGAAAAGAGCGTACTCATCAATACCAAAGGCGATAAACTCAAGGCTTTTAAAACTAGCCAGGTTCCAAAAGCGGGTAACTCAATCACTGTAATTAACCACGCAATCTTGGTAGTTAAAAATACCGTCATGCTACTTGAAGCAATTAATAAAATCGGTGCTAACAGCATCAGTGACAAGTAATCACTAAATTTACGACTGATTGAGCGGCCTTTGCTTATTTTCCAGATGAAGTTAAAGGATTCTTCGATATTTCCAATGACGTTAATAATCGTCCAAAATAGCACGATGATACCAATACCGCCAACGACTTCACCCTTAGCGCTTTCTAATAGATTGTGTGCAAAACTAATCAGTTGCAGCACCATTGCATCCTGATGAAGTGCATGCTGCAATAATTGTTGTTCGAACAGGGTTTCAAAGCCAAAGCCCTTGGCTATGCCGAACAGCATCGCGATAACGGGAACGATAGAAAGAATGCTGTATAACGTTAAGGCAGCAGCCCTGAGTGGACAAAGATCACGAGAGAAGCCTTGTGCAGAAAGGATAATGACTTTTAGCGATTTAATGAAGAGAGATTTAAATAACGGTAGCTTTTGCTCCTGTAAGAGCCATATATCTTCTTTAAGAAAATGACGCCCGTTTGATAACATAGGCTAAGCCGGTGTACTGATAAGGTTTGGATAAGTGATAACCCTACCCATTAAACAAGAAACTTCTTTAATCACTCTGTTTAGAATGCTTAAAGAAACCTCCTGCTTCCGGTGCTTTGCATTGCGACGATATTGAATTTTATCTGCATAGACAAGTGCTTTGTTAAACTGGTGTGCAAACTTTGCAACCGGGTTCTGAACAGAAACACACTCTATTTTTTTAGTTTTGTTACGTTTTTTCATTGTTTACCTCTTATAATAGACAGAAATAGGTCTTACTTGACCGACATTAATATAGCGACTCAGAGTAAAAAAAGCTTGTGAAATTCAAAAAAGATTTTGATGTAATTGTGGTCGGGGGTGGTCATGCAGGTACAGAAGCCGCATTAGCCTCTGCTCGAAGTGGTGCGAGAACATTATTGTTAACGCAAAATATTGATACGCTGGGGCAAATGAGCTGCAATCCTGCTATTGGTGGAATAGGCAAAGGCCATCTGGTTAAAGAAATAGATGCCTTAGGCGGGATCATGGCGAAAGCGATAGATCTAGGCGGCATTCAATTTCGTACCCTAAACGCCAGCAAAGGCCCAGCGGTTCGAGCTACACGCGCACAAGCGGATCGTAAACTCTATAAACAGGCGGTTAGGTTTACCTTAGAAAACCAGCCTAACCTGGCTTTATTTCAACAAACGGTCTCTGATTTGATTGTTATTGATAATAAAGTAGCTGGGGTTAAGACCCAAATGGGGCTGGATTTCATGGCGCAAGCGGTTGTGCTTACAACGGGTACCTTTTTGGGCGGTAAAATTCATATCGGCCTGGAAAATTACAGTGGTGGTCGTGCAGGTGACCCTGCCTCTATTGCACTAGCAGATCGACTCCGAGAACTTCCTTTCCGTATTGATCGTTTAAAAACGGGTACACCCCCACGGATTGATGGTCGAACTATCGACTTTAGCAAACTGGAAGAACAGCATGGCGATACGCCAGTCCCTGTATTCTCTTTTATGGGCAATCGTGCACAGCACCCTAGACAAATACCCTGTCATATCACCCGTACCAATACTAAAACACACGACATTATTCGTGCCGGGCTTGATAGATCGCCCTTATACTCAGGTGTTATAGAAGGTATAGGCCCTCGTTACTGCCCATCGATTGAAGATAAAGTGGTTCGTTTTGCTGATCGTGATACCCATCAAATCTTCGTAGAACCGGAAGGCTTGGATACGCATGAAATTTACCCAAACGGTATTTCTACAAGCTTACCTTTTGATGTGCAATATGAATTAGTCCGCTCAATGTTGGGATTTGAAAATGCAGAGATATTGCGCCCAGGCTATGCGATTGAATATGATTTTTTTGATCCCAGGGATTTAAAAATGTCTCTGGAAACCAAACACATGGAGGGTTTGTTTTTTGCGGGCCAAGTGAATGGCACAACCGGTTATGAAGAAGCAGCGGCACAAGGCTTGATTGCAGGTCTTAATGCGGCACGTCTAGTGAAAGGTCTGGATAGTTGGTGTCCGGCCCGTGATCAGGCGTATATAGGTGTTATGATTGATGACCTGATTACCTGTGGTACTCAAGAACCCTATCGAATGTTTACCAGTCGAGCTGAATACCGCCTCTTATTAAGAGAAGATAATGCAGATTTGCGTCTAACTGAAAAAGGCCGTGAATTAGGACTGGTTGATGATGAACGTTGGCAAGCATTTGAAACAAAACGCGCGTCAGTTTCAACTTTGCAAGAAGATTTAAAGAAGAAATGGATTAGAGCCGAAACCGAAGAAGCCGCTCGGGTCGCTGAAATCTGGGGTAAGCCGTTGCTCAAAGAAGCCAGTTTAATGGAATTATTGCGCCGCCCTGAAGTGGATGTTCAACGTTTGTTATCGTTCCTCGAAAACGGTGAAACCATCGATGAACAAGTCGGTGAGCAGGTTGAAATTCAGGCCAAATATGCGGGTTATATTGTCAGACAACAGACAGAAATTGATAAAACCTTGCGTTATGATCATTTACGGCTTCCTGAGACTCTTGATTATACGGGTGTCCCAGGACTCTCCAATGAAGTCAGTCAAAAGCTTAAGGCACAACGACCCGAAACATTAGGACAAGCGTCTCGAATTCCAGGAATGACACCTGCCGCCATCTCCTTGTTATTAGTTTATTTAAAAAAGAAAACCGCCTAATGGATACCTGTAAAAAAACACTGGTTGCGGGTCTTGATGAATTAAAGCTAACCCTTGATGAGAACCAGATTGAACAGTTACTAGACTTTATAAAACTGCTTGAAAAATGGAATAAAGCTTATAATCTGACCGCAATTCGAAACAAAGAAGCCATGGTTAGCCTACATTTACTGGATAGTTTAGCGATTGTGCCTTTTATAGAGGGTAAAAATGTTATTGATATTGGTACGGGGGCGGGCTTACCCGGTATTCCATTAGCTATCTATTTTCCTTACATTCACTTTACCTTATTAGATAGTAATGCTAAAAAAACCCGCTTTGTACAACAAGCTCTATTAGAGTTAAAGATTAAAAATGTCAGTGTCTGTCATAATCGGGTAGAAGACTATCATCCAGGTCATTATTTTGACACCGTTATTACTCGCGCATTTGCTAGTTTAACGGATATTGTGGCGTGGACAGGACATTTAATAAATGAGCAAGGGGTGTTATTGGCAATGAAAGGACAATCAACTGATATACCCGAACTTGAAGGCGCGAAAACAACGCTAATCCCTATCAATGTACCCGGCATAGGTGCAGAAAGATGCCTGGTTAAAATTCAATTGACTAAAGAATCCGAGGAAAGTGCGTGGGAAAAATAATTGCCGTAACCAACCAAAAAGGCGGCGTAGGAAAAACAACAACCAGTGTTAATTTAGCCGCGTCATTAGCGGCCGCCAATCAGCGCGTATTGTTAGTTGATCTTGACCCGCAAGGTAATGCTGCAATGGGCTGTGGCGTAGATAAACAGACGGTTAACTATTCAAGCTATCATTTACTGATGGAAGATGTACCTGCTTTTCAAGCCGTTATTTATCTACCTAACATTGGCTTTTCAGTGATTGCAGGCAATGCTGATTTAACCGCTGCTGAAGTTAATTTAATCCATGCTGACCGTAAAGAAATGCGTTTGGCTGATGCGTTGAATCCAATAAAATTTCAATATGATTTTATTCTGATTGATTGCCCACCGTCTTTAAACATGCTGACTTTAAATGCCATGGTGGCGGCTGATAGCTTGTTAATTCCTATGCAATGTGAGTATTACGCATTGGAAGGCTTGTCTGCTTTAATGAGCACACTACAAAACATTCAAAGCACTGTAAATTCAAACTTGCATCTTGAAGGTATTTTAAGAACGATGTATGACGATAGAAATCGTCTCACTAAAGATGTTTCTGAACAACTCATTCGTTACTTTGGAGATAAAGTTTTTAGAACCTGTATCCCAAGAAATATCCGTTTAGCTGAGGCGCCCAGTCACGGTCTACCAGCATTAAGTTATGATAAATCCTCTCGTGGAACTTTGGCTTATATCGCCTTAGCGGATGAAATGCTGAATAAAGAAATTAATGTATGGCAATAAAAAAACGTGGTTTAGGTAGGGGGCTTGAAGCGCTATTAGTGGATGTGCCGGTTACAGAAGATAATTCTCAACAACAATCACCACCTTCTACTGGCATAGATAGTAACGAGACTGATACTTTAATTGAAAAACCGGAAGCGCCTCAGCTCATCGAAAAAACCAACGCTCAATATTCCAGTGCCCTAATAGAAATTCTTCGAAAAGAAAATGCTAATCTTTTGCACGAAGCAGAGGACTTAAGAAAATTGATTAATGAGTTAACTGTAATAATTGAGCGACTATAAGTCATTTGTTTTTGTCTTAAAGAATAATTTACTTCACCAAAAGATCGCAGAGAAAAAATGTCTTCAAATAAACGTGGGTTAGGTCGTGGGCTTGATGCCTTATTAGGTGATGTTTCTGTTAAAGAAGAAAAACATCATTTACAGGCCCTGCCAATTGAATATATGCAGCGAGGGAAATATCAACCCCGTAAAGATATTAATCCTGAAAAGTTACAGGAACTCGCTGATTCCATCAAAGCACAAGGCATCATACAACCCATTGTTGTACGACAAATTGCCTTTCAAAAATACGAAATAATTGCTGGAGAGCGTCGCTGGCGAGCGGCTCAATTAGTTGGACTATCTGAAGTGCCCGTTGTCATTAAAGAAATAGATGACCGAGCGGCAATGGCAATCGCGTTAATAGAAAATATTCAGCGTGAAGACCTTAATCCTTTAGAAGAAGCAGAATCTTTAAAGCGATTACTGGATGAGTTTAATATGACGCATCAACTGGTCGCAGAAGCCATTGGTAAATCTCGCACGACCGTTACTAACTTGTTGAGACTCATTGAGCTGCATCCTGAGGTCAAAAAACTATTACTGAGCAATCAGCTGGAAATGGGTCATGCCAGAGCACTCTTGTCAGTAGAAGGAATAAAGCAGGTAACTCTTGCAACTAAAGTTGTAAAAGAAGGCCTAAGCGTACGCGCAACGGAACGCCTGGTTAAAGAAAGCAATGAAGAGCCCAAAGTTCAAAAGATCAAAGCTATAGATAATAACACGCTACGACTACAGGATGATCTAACTGCAAAATTGGGCGCAAAAGTTGTCATCGACCACAAAGAAAATGGCTCTGGAAAATTGGTCATTACTTATTCCAGCCTGGACGAATTAGATGGCATTATTGAACACTTTAAAGACCACGAGTGAGTCTTTAATTACAATACTGCATTTAAATTTTCGTCATCATAAAGTCGAACTTTTTTCCATCCAGCAAACTTTTCATCATGAAACTCTATATCGTTATCAATAGATATTTCATAGCAAATTCTGAATATCTTAGCGGTACGAAACGCGTGTAATTCATCATCAGCTGTCACTTTATCTACATTGCCAACCTGAAAAGTTTTATTTCTGGACTTGCCATTACAAACCCAAAAAACGGTATAGCATAAGTAGTTTTTATCTTTTCTATGGTCGTATTTAATGGTTCTGGAGACGCCAGTCACCCCCGTCGTTGTTTTATTTTTAGGCGGTTTGAGGAACCGGGTCTTGCTCCCTTTTAAAACTACTAACATCTGGTCTCGCCAAGTAATTGCAGCACTCAACGATTTATTTTTATTTCCCCATAGTTTATGAGAAAAATAACGGCTACTTTCCTTGCCGCGTCTAACAATCCGAACTTGATAACCAAACACATCTGGCTCAGTTATATGTTTATTTTTTGCCATGATTCACGCCTCCTGGTAGAAGAGTATATCATAATCCTAAGTAACGGCAAGCCTAGGGCGCCGAACTTTAATGCAGAATAAAAATAACCTTCTAACTCAATATTTTTAATTTTGTAATTTGAAATTATCACTCAAACACATATAAAAGCAAGCTAAAGAATAACAACACTAGACAATTACCAAGTCTTTCAGTGTAGAATATACCTATACCAACTACATCAGTTGCTGGTAAGAAGTCCATAACCTTTTGCTTTTTCAATATTTTGGAGACAATGTAATGAGCGTATTAGTAGGTAAACAAGCACCCGATTTTACAGTTCCTGCCGTATTAGGAGATGGTCAAATAGTTGATGCCTTCAGTTTTTCTGAAGCCACTAGCGGCAAATATGCCGTTGTTTTCTTCTATCCTTTAGACTTCACTTTCGTTTGTCCAAGTGAGCTAATCGCTTTAGATCACCGTATCGATGAATTTAAAAGCCGTGGCGTTGAAGTGGTAGCGGTCTCTATCGACTCACACTTTACTCATAATGCATGGCGCAACACACCGATTAACCAAGGTGGTATTGGTCCAGTTCGTTACACATTAGCGGCTGATTTAACACATTCTATTGTTAAAGATTATGACGTTGAAGCTGATGGTGGCGTTGCTTACCGTGGCTCTTTCTTAATTGATCGTAGTGGCCTTGTTCGTCACCAGGTGGTTAACGATTTACCATTAGGTCGTAATATTGACGAGTTAATCAGAATTGTTGATGCATTACAGTTCCATGAAGAGCATGGGGAAGTTTGCCCAGCGGGTTGGAACAAAGGCGACAAAGGTATGAACGCAAGTCCTGCAGGCGTTGCTGAATATCTGGATCAAAACGCAGACAAACTATAATTTATAGTTTAGGTGCAAGGATGTTTCAGTCCTTGCACCTTTATATCTATTTTTCTGCAATATCAGCTATCAACTTCTTTCTGATAAAGAACGCAGCAGCAATGGCAGTTAGAGCGGGTATCTGAAAAACGATGAACGCCGAAATAGGGCTTCGACTCAAAGCACCACCCGATAGAGCCTCCACGAATGTTAACCTAAGTGCCCACCAAGTAATCCAATAACCGATCAATCCTATAATGGCCCACTTAATAGGCTGCTCATTTTTTTCTTTTGCCGTTAAATAAAACCATACAAGAACAGCAATTCCAGCAAATTTAGCCAACAACAACATATCTTCCCACCTCTTTTAGTTATTATTTAGAATATTGTAGCTAGAATTAACCTAGCAACAAAGTCGCATGATATTCCATAATGAATAATCATAACACCTATTTAAAATTAGAAAACCTGGGTAGAAATGGGGAAGTCCATTAAAATTAATTTATTAACCTTTACCCGATAATGAACCCCTCAGAGTTTCAACAACGTATCCTTGAATGGTTTGATCTTCAAGGTCGGAAAGACCTGCCTTGGCAACAAAATATTACGCCTTACCGTGTATGGCTCTCTGAAACCATGCTGCAACAAACCCAGGTATCGACTGTTATTCCTTACTTTAATACTTTCATGCAACACTATCCTAGTATTGAGTTATTAGCTCAAGCACCTATAGACGATGTATTACATCACTGGTCAGGACTCGGTTATTACGCACGTGCTAGGAACTTACATAAAACAGCACAAATCATAGCAACACAAGGTTATTTTCCAGATACATTAGAAGAACTTATAAGCTTGCCTGGCATTGGATTATCAACTGCAGGCGCGATTTTGAGTATCGCATTTAATAAAAGTCATCCCATATTGGATGGTAATGTTAAAAGGGTGTTAGCCCGTTTCAAAGCCATTTCTGGCTGGTCTGGACACAGCGTTGTAAACAAACAATTGTGGGGCATCAGTGCCGAACTCACACCTGAATATCGCGTTGCTGAATATACTCAAGCCATGATGGATTTAGGCGCAACAGTCTGTACGCGCAGTAAACCAAACTGTAGTCAATGCCCCATTCAAACTGATTGCCTAGCCAAACAAACTGAAACTGTTTCTATACTACCGACGCCTAAGCCTCCTAAAAGACTCCCTGTTAAACAGTTAGTGCTGTTACTATTAAGTGATAGTGCAGGGCAAATATTATTAGAAAAAAGACCTCCTACAGGTATCTGGGGAGGATTGTGGAGCTTACCTGAATTTAATACGATTGAGTTAGTCTATCATTGGTGCCTAACAAATAATCAACCCATCATTGAGGTGCAGACATTGGCACCGCAGCGTCATACATTTTCACACTACCACTTAGATTATACTACTGTGCTTATCAAAGCCGAAAACCCTATAAATTTTGTGATGGAAGCCAATCAAACTGTCTGGTATAAATTAGACCAACTGAAAAAACTGGGCTTACCAGCACCTATAAAATTATTACTGCAACAGCACGCAAGAGGATAACAATGGCTAGAATGGTTAAATGTGTAAAACTGGGTATAGAGGCAGAAGGGTTTGACGAACCCCCATTTCCTGGTCCAAAAGGCCAACAAATATTTGACAACATTTCTAAATTAGCATGGAAGGAATGGTTAACTAAACAGACTATGTTGATTAATGAAAATAGATTGGCAAGTTTTGACCCGAAAGCACGGGCATTTTTAGCTGAAGAAAGAACTAAATTTTTGTTTGAAGGCAATAATGATATGCCTGAAGGGTATGTGCCGCCCAAATCATAAAAGCGCCACATAAGAAACTTCTACGAGGTAACCCTTAGAGGTTAACCTCGTAGAGCTTCAATAAGTTACAAACTCAGCCATGGACCGGAGTATTACTTAGGTTGGATAGTAGACGAAGGTGGCTGCACTGTCGGGGTGTTTTTTGGCGTTACAGACAGAGTACGCTTAGGTAATGGAGCAATATAAGGAAAATCACGGTCTCCAATAGGTCTAATAAAGGTATAAGCAGCTGGCGCAAGCACTAAAATACCCGCAGTCCTTTGAAATGCATCATGTGGTTCAGGTATAGAAGCCAATCCTAGTAATGGACTAATAGCGACAAAGGCGCTTGTACCCGCAATTGTCGCCACTAAACCAACAGGCCTATAAAGTAGAACATCCAATAAATAAAAGCCCGGATCACTCTGAACGGTGCTTTGTGAATAACTAACGTTTGCATAGCCTATAACCGACAATAGCATGATAAGCCTGATTAATTTTTTCATAATTCCTTACAATAAGCTGAGTTAATGATGAGTGAATCTAATCTATATTTTAATGATTGTCCAGCAAGTAAACCAACTCCAGTATAAGCTGCTTAAAGAACCCATTACTAAATTGAGGCTTTAATGCCTTAATTGCTTTATTAGAGTCTTAATGGCTAATTCCTGAGCGATAATGCTTTCACACAATTGAAATTGAGCAACCGCACGATTTAAATTCTGTTTTGGGTCAGTCACTTTAAAATACTGATTCCCTTCCAGGAAATCCGTATAAAACCGCAACCCTAGTTCAAAGGGAAGTAATTGGATAGCCGTATAAAGATAGTCGTAATCATAAGCTGAAAAAAATGTGCTAGCTTCTGATAAATAACTCTCTAAAATAACTGCACAAAGTTCCAGATCAAATTCATTAGATCCCTGCTTATGACAACAAGACCGTAAACAATCCCCAATATCATAATGCACTAACCCCGGCTTAATCGTATCAAGATCAATTAAACTGATAATCTTTTTACTATCCTTATCAAAAAGAAAATTGTTTAACTTGGGATCACCATGAATAACCCGTAATACCAAAAGGCCTTGTGCTTTTGCTGTCTCTAGATCCTCGGCTAGATGCTGGTGCCTGGCTATAAAATCAACGCAAAAAAGACTATCAGGCTCATCTTGAACGGCCGTTTTTGCTAAAGCTCTTTCATACAACTTTACATAATCAGGGGTTATATGAAAACCAGGCAACGTATCATGCAATAGTGAAGGCTCAAGATCACATAATAAGCAATGAAAATATCCTAATGCAAAACCAACCTGTTGAGCCTGAGCTACATTAGCCAACGTCTCTAAGCTTTCAGTGTTTTCAATAAAAGCCAGGGCTCGCCAGCAATCATTCTGCTCATCCAGATAAAAGTCGTTATGAGCAAAGGTCTTTAAAAATGCTGGAATCTTGAGCTTACCTGACCTTTCGGTTTTTTGTTCAATATGCTGATTTAGCTGCAACAGATTATCCATGATATGAAGAGGCTTAGGGAAAACTGTACTATTGATGCGCTGCAGTACAAACTGCATTGATTCCGATTTAACCCAAAACGTATCGTTGATTAATCCATTACCCAGTGGTGCCAACTCTGAAATAGGTGTAGAAAATTGCTCGGCAATAAAGCGTGGCGAAGTCTTCATAAAAAGTAATAAGGCAATATTCCGTTAGGACTCTCTATCCTTAATTAAGTCAGTTAATTGCCTCAAAGCCTGGCCTCTATGACTCAAAGAATTTTTAACTTCGGCAGATAATTCAGCTGATGCACATTGATGGCTAGGCACCCAAAAGACTGGATCATAACCAAAACCATTGGCCCCGACCTGTTCATTTAAAATCAAACCTTCCCAAACGCCCTGAGCAATCACCGGAAAAGGATCTTCAGCATGCGTCATAAATACCATGACACAAATAAATCGAGCAGTCCGTTGTGCTTCAGGAATACCCTCTAACTGCTGCAGTAATTTAATTACATTATCTTGGTCACTTGCACCAACACCTGCGTATCGCGCAGAAATAACGCCAGGGGCTCCATTTAAAGCATCAACGACTAAGCCAGAGTCATCTGCAATTGCCGGCAAATTACAATGCAACGCGGCATTTCTTGCTTTAATGATGGCATTCTCTACAAAAGTAGATCCTGTCTCTTCAGCTTCTAATACATTGAAAGCAGATTGTGGAACAATTAAATGATTCGCAAGTATGGCTTGGATTTCTTTAATTTTTCCTTTGTTACCACTGGCAAGAACTAGTTGTTGAGTTGGAGAAAACACCATCGTAAAGCTCAAGTTAATTAATTTAAATGCCCTTCTAAGGCTTCTTGCTGTTTTTGAAGTAATTGCTTAATGCCAATACCTGCTAATTCAAGCATCGCATCCAACTCTTCTTTTCTGAACGCATGGCCTTCAGCAGTACCTTGAACCTCAATAAATGCAGCCGCATCATTCATAACTACATTCATATCTGTTTCAGCATTACTGTCTTCGGCGTAATCTAAATCTAGTACCGGTATACCATTATAAATGCCTACTGAAACTGATGCTATCTGGCCGTGTATAGGATTAGTCTTGATCAACTTGCGTTTAAGCATTTTCTCAACCGCCAATGATAAAGCCACAAAACCACCGGTAATAGCCGCTGTTCGTGTGCCACCATCCGCTTGTAAGACATCACAATCAATGGTAAGGGTATGCTCGCCTAAGGCTTTTAAATCCAGCGCTGCTCTTAAAGAGCGCCCGATTAATCGCTGAATTTCTAAAGTACGTCCACCCTGTTTACCCTGTGCTGATTCACGACCCATTCGACTGTGTGTTGAGCGAGGCAACATACCATATTCAGCAGTCACCCAACCCTCACCTTTTCCTTTAAGAAAACGAGGGACGCTTTTATCAACACTGGCAGTACACAACACTCGGGTATCCCCAAACTCAACTAACACAGAGCCTTCTGCATGCTTGGTATAGCCACAGGTAAATTTTATATCTCTCAGTTGATCAGGATTACGTCCGCTGGGTCTCATGTATGTTCCGGTTAAATCAAAACTGCAGAGTATACCTGACTTGTCGGTTGTTCTGCTTTCAATTTATCCAAACTAACCAAAAAACAAAATGGTTACTCACATAGCTTAAAGAATTAGAGTGCTATACTTATCGGCTTAATTCTGTAACTACAAGGTGAATAATGATTAAAAGCATGACGGCTTACGCAGGCAATGAGACTCTCATAGGAGACACCACTCTTTATTGTGAATTACGCTCTGTCAATCATCGCTACGGCGACATCACTATCAAACTACCGGAACATTTACGCTTTATTGAAGCAGATATTCGCACCCTAATAGCCTCAAAAATTAATCGGGGCAAAGTTGAATGTGCAATCAGTTTAAAAAAACAAGCTAAAGAAGGGCCTTCTTTTAACATCAATATGAACGCAGTCACTGCGTTATTGGATGCAACAAATCAAATTGAAGAACTCATGCAAGCTTCTTTGTCATATTCGGCATTAGATATCTTGGCATTCCCTGGTATTCAGCAAGAACCAGCCACAGATAAAGCCAAGCTTAACGAAGCAATCACGCACTTAGTTAACCAAACGCTAACGCAGTTTGTTGAAGTGAGAGAACGTGAAGGCGCTCAGCTTAAATTATTAATTGAAGAGCGTTGCATAAAAATGCAAGGGTTTGCTGAATTAGCAGGTCAACGTATACCTAAGGTACTTCTATTAATTCGCAATAAATTAATCGACAGAATTACCGAACTCGTTGCACAACCTGATTTTGACCGACTCGAACAGGAGCTGGTGCTGTTAACCCAGAAATTAGATATTACCGAAGAACTAGACCGGCTCAATACGCATATTAATGAAGTATTACGGGTACTCAATGAAAAAGAGCCGGTAGGAAGACGTTTAGACTTCTTAATGCAAGAACTCAATCGCGAAGCCAATACCCTGGGCTCTAAATCAACTGACAAAGAAATGACTCAAATAGCCATTGAGCTTAAAGTCTTGATTGAGCAGGTGAGAGAGCAGATCCAGAACATAGAATGATGTTTAACGATATTATCCTCTACACTTCAGTAAAGCCACGTAAATCGTGGCTTATTACCAGTGGTTACTAATAAAAAAAGACTGAGGCTTACCAGATTTCTATCGTTTAAATAATTCACCGACTATTTAGGTGCTGCCGGAACTGAAGAAGTGCATACGTTGTAATTCGACAATGGCGTTGATGCCATACTGTTAAGCGCTATACTTTTGGGCGTTGGTAACGTCAAGTCTTCATAGGCACCAAAAGGATCGCTGGTGGGAGCGGCCAATTTATAGTACACAAATAGATCATTACCGCAACCAATTGCGCTAGCGAGTTCTGCCTGTACAGCCTGACTAATTCGAGTGTCACCTTCTGCCGATTCAACAAGAACCTGATCGGTTCTGTTAACGGTTAAGTCAGGGCCTCCTTCATACATTAATGTTTTGAGACCATAAAAATTGGCTATATTCCTGAATTGAATCCCACTATAGACGACTCCACCAGTGTAGGCGGGCAATCCAGAAAAGCCGGGTAATATGCTGTTTAGCCCTGTTTTTAACGCAGCAAACAAACCGTTTATATCGGTATAAGCGGTTTGTGGTGAAAAATAGGGCGCGCCCCCGATGCCATACAGATATTGACTGGGTGCCCCAAAATTCGCATTTAAATACCTTAACGTATCTTCTGTCAAAAATGGTTGTACATATTGAGACATATAAACAGGTCTAATCGTCGTGTTGATAGCTGACTGCCCAAAAACACCCGCAAACAATTTGCTTATTTTTAAGGTTTGATGGGCTACTCTTCGATATCCCCAATACCACTGATTATTTGTTTTATCGTAATTAAGACTTGGATCAGCACCAGAGTTGACATCGGCTACCGCTGCTGCAGTGTTAGTATGTGTCTGAGTAAACATAGTGTTCCATAATTCATTACTGTATTCCACATAAACATGGATGCCAGGGTTTAGCGTGTTTTTAATTAAGGTAGCTAACTGAACAACATAATTGTTTGCAGTCGGATCGTCTAAATTGACCTGATCAGGAATGTTAATCCAGATATCTTTACCCGTGGCGTTGGCGAGCTGGATAACGTATTCCCAGGCAACACCCGTTGAACTACTTTGTGTTGGGGCAGAAGCCAGTGTTCGAGCTGCCCAGCTCGTAACCGGGTTGGAGTTTGTTGCCAGTGCCTCCATCGTACGGATGGTGCTAAAGGGCGCAAGTGCATTTAAAAACTCTGAAGTAAACACCTGGTTAGTGCCGAGTGCATATCCCGGACGTAACACTTGCAGATTCTGAATGCCCTTAGTGGTATTTGAGAAAGTCAGTGCAACATAGCCATCAGTCGGTCTTATAACCAGATCGGCCGTGGTGGTATTGGTTGAAGGATTATAAACTACATTTTGAACAACACCATAGTTGTAAGGTCTCACCGTCGCCTGACCCGTAAAACTCACCTTGTAAGTGCCAAACATACTGGGGTAAGTGGTGGTCAGTGGGCGTCCTAAAGGGTCTGAGGGCGGTGTCAGAAAAAACACCCCAGAATCTGTTGTTGGCCAGCCATTCGCGTCCAAAGGCACTGGGCAGACAACGGGGTCCCATGGGCAGTTTAAGGAGGCAAAGCCACGAGCCTGTTTCATCACATCAATAAACGTGTGTTGTCTATCACCCCAGTCGTTAATATAACTGATATTGACGCCCATTTTAGAGCCCGCATTAACGACAGAGGAGGTTACCGTTATAGTGGCGTTTTGGGTTACAGCGCTTCCATCCAGACCTGTGCAGGTTAATGTGTAAATGGTTGTACTGTTTAAAGGGGGCGTGGTAAAAGTGCCGGATAATGCCTCAGCGCCTCTCCATCCTCCTGCGCCGACGCAGGTAGTAGTATTAGTT
>CAIOMN010000262.1 GCA_903859415.1 uncultured Methylococcaceae bacterium | reverse complement strand
GTGTATTATAACACAATCTTTATTGTGCGTCGAGTGCTTCTGTTACCAGACACATCTGACCACATGCTGCACCGGCTTGGACTTCTGCTTCAGTAGCAATGGCTACGGCACCGTCAAAACCTGCTTCTTCGATATCATTGACAATCTTGTTTACGTTTTCCATGGTGTTTCTCCTTAAATTGAATTTTCGTAAGCGAATAATGTCTTCAACGAATTTTCGTCGGAGACTGGGTTTTCATTAATTGGAGATATCTTGACAAAAACCGTCTTCGGGTCAAACTGTGTCTTGAGATCTTCAATAACGAAAGGGGTATCCTTGGAAAGAGCAAAGTTTAATGTTGCCTTCCAGGGGCGATTAGGTGCGGCGTTGTACCAGGATGCTGCTAACCCGCCGATTTCTTTGTTAGACATCACTGTTTCATTCTGCAACCACTTTCGGAATGTGTCATTAGTGCTATGGATGCTAAATTGTAGCTCAAGCCAGTCATATCCAAACTCATCTTCAAGTTCGAATAAGCTCGCAACAAGCCCAACCGACTTTTTAATGCCGATTGTGGAGATTTGTATCCGTGCCTTAGGGTACATTAGTTTGATTTGGCGAACTGCGGCAATTACATTAGTGGTATTCAGGCTGGGTTCTCCCATCCGAGTAAATAATACGCGAAAGATTTCGCTGTTGTTTGGATCTAGCCCACCGTTAATTTTCTGTGCTTCAGCAACCGCATATTTAACCTGACCAACCATTTCTTCAGTAGTCAGATTACGCCATCCTTGCTTGTCGGTAAGACGGTTTACGGCACAAAACTTGCACATAATAGGGCAACCAGATTGAGTGGAGATGCCCACTGTCCATTTTTCTGCCCAGTTCTGGACAGAGAAATCATTCGCATCAATCTTATTGTCTTTTTTGCCAGTAATCCGAATCTCAGTTTGGATTGGTAGACAGGTAGATGTAGTTTCAATTAGTTTCTTATCTTCTAACTGAATAACAGACACATATCCATTTGTAAACTGTTTTGTTTTAAGTTCAATCATATAAATCCTTATTATCCGCCTGCTATTATCCATGTTGGAATATGTGTAAGTATAGTTCCACCATACGCTAATACATATGCCAGTGCATCTTCTTCATTATTGAATTTAAGATGCGGATCAATTCCTTCTAATCCTTTTCCATATTCAATTTCTTTACCAGCATGATATTCTACTCTATCATCATACCCGCGATCAAATAACTTTTCAGCCAATTCGTAAAAATCACGACGACCGTTAAGCTTCTTGATGCGGATATAATAGGTCATTTATGCTCCGAGCATTGTTTGAATGATTTCGTAGTGATCTTCAAAGCACACAGCACTATCCAATTCTGCAATTGGCACCCACTGTGCTTTTTCGGCATCATCCATACCTTTTACCTTTGGTAATTCGCCATTAGGTAGGTCGATTCTGAATGCGTGGGTGATAGTGCGACCACGTGCGCTGCGATCAATCGCATCAAACACCTGTACCTTGTTGATACTACCAATCAAAACCGGGCCCGGTACCTTGATACCTGTTTCTTCGCGCAATTCCCGAATCATCGCATCCTGGACACTTCGATCGGTCGCTGCATTTAGGAAACCTCCTGGCATTGCCCACATACCTTTGCCTGGTTCGCTTCTGCGACGGATCATTAGTACGTGACCACTACAAATCACTACAGCATCTGTAGTAACAAACACTGGAGCATAAGGTAAGCTGGAATATTGCTTCTTATACATTTCAACAAATTCTCGTTCACGGATAATTTGTTCGTAGTCTGGGGAAACCTGCCATCCTTCTAACCATTGACGAACAGATGATGGGATAACGCTTGCCAAGAAATTCATATTTGCATTTCTGCGAAAATATAAATCACGAATGTTGGTTGCATTAAGTGGTTGAATCAATTCAACTTCCTCATATCCCCATTGCGGGAACATATTGAGATATTCCGCAGTCGTAGAGTCCTTTTTATGCCCGATAATTGCAATATTATCGGTGGATTTTGTGTACTTGGCAACAATTGCCTGTACACGGACTGCCCAAGCGGGATTATTGTAGATTGTATCGGTATTTTCTTCGATACGAATCGCGCAATCAGCCTTAATGGAATCGCAGACGTTTTGCAACATCAGGCGGCGCTCGTGGCCAGTCCAAGGATTCTTATAAGTACGTGGTTGTTTTGCGGAGCCAACAATAACAATTATTTGTTTGGCTAACTGCGATGCCCTGCGGATAATTTCGGCATGAGCATTGTGAACTGGTTGAAAACGTCCGATAAGGACGAGAGTATCGTATTTTGTCATAACATAAATCCTATGTTTGTTTAATGATATGGTAAAGTCTATCTCTACCACTGCTATTTAGCCTTTAGTATAACACTAAGGCGTCGTTTTGGTCAAAAGAACCCTTTACCGGGTGTCGTTACTGATCCATCGTGACCACGGAGTTTGGTCATGATCTTTTCAGCTTCTTCTGCCTTAATTCTCTTGTACTTGCGCCAGGCACTGCTCGTTTCCTCATAGAGGCCTAAGAATAACATTCCCAAAATTGTCGAGACACCTATATTGAGTACCACAAAGATGAAACTAAGGCCAATATACCAACTATACCAACTGCATAGAAGTACAAATAGAACTATTGCAGTGGCCTGCTTAGTATTTCTATGTATCTGTCCCCACTGCCATTTAATAAATCGTAAGATTTCCATAGTTATCTTTCATCTGTATTACCGTCCACATCCACTATATGCATGAATGCTTCTTCCTCATCTGATGTCCAATCTAAGATTTCATCGTATGATTCCTCATGCGTATCTTCATACGGTTCACTAATCATTGGACTACGAATATTATTGTCTTTAGCCCATTGAGCTGCCTTCTTTCGTGCGCCCTCAATAGAAGATGCCTCTACAACAATGTGATGTACATCTGCTGCTACAGGACCATATTCAACACTAACATTCCACTTAGATAAGTTTGTCATTTTCTGCCTTGTACACTCTTGCTCTCAATCCGCTTGTTGAAAATCCATGATTACGTGAATTAAACACTGTCTTCTCATACATTCCAACGATATCGTGTCCTGTATAAGGTTTTCCTTGCCAATCAGATCCAATAAATCGTTTATCGAACTTGATTGAACAAAGTAAATTATATAGATCTTGTTCTGTCTCGTAAACCACAACCTCGTCGATATATTTGCAGGCGCGGACCTGTAAATATCGTTCGTGTGTACTTTGTACAGGAATATTTTTGTCCGGGCGATCAGTATGCGGATTGGTTTGAAGTAAAACAATCAAATAATCACAATGACCTTTGCATTCTTCGAACATTAAATAATGCCCGGCGTGCGTTAAATCGAAACTACCCGCTGTTACGCCAATAATACCTTTATTCATGTTATTCAGTCTTCTTAAGTTCGCAAGGATAGTGCTTAAAGAACCATATACCCCAATCCTCGGGTACAACATCTCTCTGGAAACCGTGTACCCATCTTCCGTGTACGGCTTGTTGGCCGTATTGTGGATTCATAGGATAAGGACGGTAATTTCGCTCATATTCCAGATCGATATTACCTTCCCAAATCACTATTCCGGGATTTTCCGGTTGGAAAATAGTAAGATTGTCACCTTTCTTAAGGATATGAAGACCATCATAGCCTTCCTTGCCATCTTCGTAGACAGACCAGATTACTCCCTCTGTCCCTGTCTCAAAATATGGTTCGAGTTTACCCTTAATAGGTGACATCTTGTTCCCCAAATTATTCTGCTTGTTCAGCTACGAACTTATTACGGATGCTGGTACCGAAATACTTGCCTTTGGATGCGGCAGCAACGAAACCATCATAAGTGACAGCGTCTACACCCTTGTAGATGTAGGTAGAACCATTCTTGAGACGCAATGCTAAGTCGCCTGCGGCGCGAGCATAGGATTCAATGAGGCTACTACCATTTACAGTAGTGAACTT
>CAIOMN010000261.1 GCA_903859415.1 uncultured Methylococcaceae bacterium | reverse complement strand
ATGGAACTACAGACAGAACGAACAATCCTCAGGCCATTTACCCTGGATGATGCGATACAAGCATTTTCGTGGTTTGGTGATCAAGAAGTCATGAAGTATACCCCTCATGGTCCAGATATAACCTTGGAGTCGACCATTACGAGGATAGCGGGTTATATTGAACATCAGCAGCAATAGGGCTTTGCAAAATGGATCATTATTGATCGCAATACCATGAAACCCATTGGTGATTCAGGCCCCTTATATTTTCCAGAATGTCAGAATTTCGAGTTAGGTTATAGATTGTTACCGGGCTTTTGGAACCACGGTATAGCAACTGAAGTAGCAACTGCCTGGATTCGGTATTGCTTTCAAGTATTAGACTTGAAGAATTTAATGGCTTTTGCCCATACAAAAAATCTGGCTTCAATACGTGTTCTTGAAAAATCAGGGTTTCAATTCAGCCATCAAGAATGCTTGATGGGTATGGAGAGTAGGGTATTTAATATGGGTAAGTCCGAATTCGAGCTTAGCCTATAGTGAAAAGCAAAGTTCGACCCCTTTGAGACATTCGGATATGGATTTATGCTTCCTGATACCGGTCATTGGCAAATTAGCACTATCGACTTAAACTAGACGGTGAGTTCTATGTCATGCAGAGTCGGGGCTATTTTAAACAAACCTTATGAAAAATAAATGGGATTATTTCAAGTTTGAAGGTGATAACAAAATATTCCAACTAGTAATCGTCCTCCAGTAGGTATTCTATCGGGATAAAAATGAATTCGATCTTTGTTAGGTTCAAGTTTGCTATGCCACCAGAAAATAATATCCATGCCGTTAATATTGATAGTCCGTTCTTTCCGTGCCTCGTTATTTCCCTTGGTGTTTCCATTTTCATCAGAAAGGTCAACTCCGAGTGAACCAAACTCCGCTGACGCATTACTCCAAGATCCTGAAAAAATTCGTTTGCCGTGATCAGATAAAACACCAAGGTGTTTAGTCAATGGTCTAACAATTTCCCTGTAAGATTTGCTCATACTCTTAATCCCATTGAATACTCCTGGTGCAAAATCAATTAAGGGAAAAGCTGAAAGCGCAAATGCTTCCATCTCACTAGGATTCTTGGATGTATCGGTTATAAGCCATCGAAAAAAACTGTAATAGTTTTGATGATCACCAATAAACCAAAGGTTTTCTGTACAACTTGCTACGGTTACAGGTAAATAACCAGCTGATCGAATGCTGGGAAAAACCAAACAAGCAACGGTATGAGCCTTATCTTGTTTAGTTTGCTTATGAGCCCATGCAATAGAAGGGGCGTTCTCTTTACTACCCTGATTAACTTGTACATCAAAGGCTGATGGCCATGGTAAGTCAATATCCTGCCATCTAGATAATCTTCCAAATATGCTGGCAATACGTTCCCTGACTTCCCAAGGAATAAAAATTGGTGAATCCTGCTCATACAGATCATAAAAGCTTTTGGTCTGCCAAATAGCAATCGAAAAGAGATCTTCCGAATAACAGGTCGAATGCCCCTGTTCATTTGCATCATCAATCAAATCAAGCATTGTCTCCAATGCTTCGATACAAATTCCTTGCTCAAGCGCATCGAAACGCTAACTTGTTTCGTCAATAACAAACCTCATGAATTACTCCCTACGTCTACGCACACGAGAAAGAGCAGTAACATCAAGTTGGTATTGATCAAAAAAACCACGTGGCCAAGCAGCAACTCCTCCTGTTTCAGTAAAACTAAGTGGCTGGGGTGGAGCGCCATTGACATCAAAAAAATGGATGATTGCTTGATCATCAGCCAGAATATGATGCTCTCCGATAGCACGACGAATACCGTTCAATACATGATCAGAGTGAGTTTCTAGTACAACTTGTACACCAGCTGAAGCAATGGAAGCAAGAAAGAAGCCCATTTGAGATTGTCCGGTTGGATGGAGATGAGCTTCGGGATTCTCAACTATCAAAATCCCCCCTTTCCCTGCGGTAAGTCCTGCCAGAATCACCGGAAGAGCATAAGTAACACCAAAACCCATATTGGGAGGACGAACCCACTCACCATCAGGAACACGAAAACGCAATGCAGTAACTGTTTTAATAGCAATGGACTCAGTATCAATTTGTATAGGTCGGGCAATACGTGACAGCCATCTTTCTGTTTCAAATTTTAGTAACGCTGCATCATATTCCCCCGCACCTGGACACCTTCGGAGGGCGTCAATGTGAAGACTACCAAGGGTATACAAAACTTGGGCACTGTATTCTCCTCGAAACCCTACTTCAAGTTGTTCAGGAGGCAGCGCAGTAGAACCCAGTATGTTGCGGGGACCAAACCGTTCCGCGCAAAGATATTGAAACATCCGCTCGCCTTCCTTGAAAACTGGTGGAAGTTGATCGGGATGTTTTTGTATTTCAGCATAAAGAGAGGTTGGGTTGCCCCCTAATTCCCAAATGGATGCACGGAAATCTTTATCGGTTAGAACAAAACTCATTTGATCTTGTGTATTCCAGTTTTGAATGTCCCCAAATGAGCCTAATTCCAGATCATAAGGGCCATTTAATTGAACGACTTTGTCGCCACGACGAGTCACCTCCCTTATCAGAAGCAAAGCATGAATCAAGGAGGTTTTTCCTGTGCCGTTCATTCCAGTCAAAATAGTGAGTGGTGCCAGTTGAAACTTGGCTTTAGCAAACATTTTAAAACCATAAATTTGAAGCTGAATGAACATTAGAGAATTTTCCTTAGGGCTTTACGAGGCATGTCAAGCCGATCATTAACTTTTCGATAAGAACCAGTGCCGAAACTGACTGCATTATCATAGGTAGGATCACTGAAAAGTGACCTCAATGTTCTTTGAATAATCTCTTTATTGGCCAAAACAAGATCAGGAGGATAGTCTGCTAGAGCTATTGCTTGTGACTCAAAAATTGCTCTGTTGATACTACCTTTGGGAGATGGAGTATTTAAAAGCCATCGACGGAATGCAGCTTTACCCAAAACCTGATGGCAATTCTGCATGGCTTGCTGAAAGGCAATTTCTAATTTTTTTAAATCATCCTGCTTAGCTTTATGGTCAATCCAACGGGAAAAATCTAAAAGAAAAGCATCTAAACTTGAAGCTTTAGCGTATTCTTCTAATGGTACAACGTAAAAAGCACAGAAACGCAATGCTATTTCTCTGTCAGTCATTCGTTTACTCTCTCGAATCCATTTTTTGTCTGGATTCTTATTATTCCAAAAGAACTTGCCCATAGCATTATCAAAGCTATTGCACTCAACAAGCTTACGTAGAAATTCACGGGAGCGCGTCTTACTCATGCAATGCCGAATTTCCTGGGCGGTAAGTGCACTACCGCCAGTGTTTACACGATTAAAAATGTCGTATTTAACATCATCCGGTGTTTGTGGTTCGATCACATGCGCCACAATTTGAGTGTTTGAAAATCGACGTTTAGTGGCTGTGTCAAGGGTAGAAAACTTGGAATCCTTCAGAGGGCCTAAATATTCGAGATGCTCTTCTTTTAATTCTAATTGATCAGACATAAAGCGTTTAATCGTGGTGAGTCGCTGGACGCCATCAATTACTTGTTGAGCTCCGTCTTTGTCTTGGTTAAAGTAAAAAGCAGGAAGAGGGATTCCTAAGAGAATAGATTCAATTAGACGTATTTGTTGCTTGGTTTTCCAAACGAAAGACCGCTGAAAATCTGGAGCAAGATCCAATTCTTTTTCTTGATTAGGTTCCTTATCTTGAATTTGGGTATAAATCTCTCTGATAGTGAAGTTTTTAGTCGTAATTCGAATATCATTCGGATTCCATGGTTTAATTTGTAGGTCAGAACCAGATTTATCCTCGACTTCTATTGTGTTTTCTTCAACGGAGATATCCACCTCATGAATGTTATCAAGGTTTATTGTTGTTGCCATGTTTTTCTCAGGATTAGAATTTAACAAAAATAAAATGGTACGATAACAAACAGCACCGTTATAAGCCAGATTCTTTCATTTATCTAGGAGGCTGTCCGAGAATATGATACTCGAACAAGTGGTTCCTGACGGGTTTCAGAAAAATTTTAAATTATCCTTATGCCAAACTTCAAATTGATCAAAACTTGCACAGTTTTTCGCTAAAACCCGTTCATGTCGGACTT
>CAIOMN010000260.1 GCA_903859415.1 uncultured Methylococcaceae bacterium | reverse complement strand
CAACGATGGCCCTCTGAATTAGCATTAACTGCTTCAGCCAGGCTATGAGCTACGGCAATAGCTTTGCAGTGGCTTTTAATACCTTTACTAGCTGTCATTTTGGCCCGCTGGAGCCAGTGAGCGCATTGCTAACAGGTTCAGCATCGGTATAACCACTCTCAGCACCTCTGCAAGTAGTGCTAGCACCTGACCTGTTTTATCAATTCCTTTAGTGAGTTATTCAATACTTAACGTTAACTTGACCCTGTTAAATCTTTTAGCGTAAAGTTTAGGTCAATTGTTAATAGTCTGTTCACTTGAGTTCTGCTGTGCTTTCCAAAAAATTTAAATACGCTTTTAGCTTTCTCTTCGCGCTGTTGCTTATCGTTGCAACGACGGGCTTTTATTTTCTCAATACGTCATTAGGTACTGAAGACGGTGAGATAGCCCTTGCAGATTTAAAAAATCCCGTAACTGTCGATGCGGATAGTCTGGGTATTCCCTCCATTAATGCGGCTAGTCGCAATGATGCTTTTCAGGTGCTGGGATTTTTACATGCCCGCGATCGTTTGTTTCAAATGGAATTAATGCGCCGTAAAAGCGCGGGGCGCTTATCAGAGGTCTTCGGTCCAAAGGCTGTTGAACTGGATAAGAGTCAGCGTGATTACCAGTTTGAGCAAGTGGCCAAAAATGTTGTTGCTGCTTTGCCTGTAGACCAGAAACAGGTACTGGATGCCTATGTATTAGGCGTAAATGCGTTTATTAATCAGGTTAAAGTGTTGCCGCCTGAGTTTATTGCCCTTGATTTTCGTCCTGAACCCTGGCGTGCAGAAGACAGCATACTGGTGGCTTTGGGCATGTTTCAGAACCTCAATGGTGAAGAAGACGATGAGCGTATGGTGACGGTGATGGAAAAAGCCTTGCCAAAAGAATTAGTGGATTTTCTGACGCCCGATACGGATACGTATGCCACTGTATTACTGGGTGGACCGGAGTCGCACCGACCAGCAAAGCCAATTCCCGCCAGTGCCTTTGCTTCGCTGGATGAGTCGTCTGTCAAATTGGCTAAAGGTTCAGTTAATGTGGATAGCAGTATCGCAGGATCAAATAATTGGGTGGTAGCCGGTAAGAAGACCCTCGAAGGCCATGCGATGATAGCCAACGATATGCATTTGGGCTTAAATTCGCCGAATATTTGGTATCGGGCTGAATTAAATTATACCGATAACACGCTTAACGGGGTTACTTTACCGGGGTTGCCGTTGGTTATTGTGGGTGGGAATAAAAATGTTGCCTGGGGATTTACCAATGTAACCGCCGACTTACTGGATTTAATTACGCTTGAGATAAAATCTGATAACCCGCAAGCATATTTAACGCCAAAAGGCTGGATTCCTTTTACTAACAAGTCAGAGATTATCAAGGTCAAAGACGCAGCTGATATTCCTATCGCATTACGCTCTACGATTTGGGGCCCTGTCTCATCAAAACCCTTGTTAGGTCATTCTGTTGCAATAAAATGGACCGCGCTAGAAACAACAGCGGTAGATTTAGGGATGCTTGATATGGATAAAGTGGCTACTGTCAAAGAAGCGATGACGGTGATTAATCAGGCAGGGGGTCCCCCGCAAAATGTCGTGTTTGCGGATCGGGCGGGTCATATCGGTTGGACTTATATGGGGCGTTTTCCTAATCGAAAAGGCTTTAATGGTATGGTCAGCCGGTCATGGGCCGATGCTTCGAGGGCTTGGGATGGGTTTATACCAGCAGAACAGTTACCCCGCATATACGATCCGTCAGAAGGCTTTATTGTTACTGCCAATAACCGCACCTTGGGTCGTGATTATCCTTATGTAGTAGGTCATAATTGGGCTTTAGGCTACCGAGCCTATCGCATCTCAGAATTACTGAAGGAGTCTAACAGTCTTACCGAACAGTCTATGTTAAATATACAGCTCGATACGCGCAGTGAGTTTTATGAGTTTTATCAGCAACTCGCTTTAAAGGCTTTACAGCCTTTTAAGGACAAGGACGGTAAGCTAAATGAAAAGGGACAAACGTTGCTGGCCTGGGATGGGCATATGGATGCTGATAGTAAAGGCGCCGCGCTGTTGAAGACGTTTCGAACAAAACTGGCTGAAGCCTTGTTTGCTAAAGTCGTGGCTCGTTGTAAACAATTTGACCCTCACTTTAATTATGCCTGGCGTGAAATGGAAACCCCGCTCCGACAGTTATTAACGGAACGTCCTAATGGCGTTATTCCTGCAGAGTTTAAGGACAATTGGCAGGTATTCATTTTGGATACCTTGAGTGCGGCGGCAAATGACTTGCAAAATAAGTATCCTGAAATTGAGCTTGCAGACCTCAATTGGGGGACTGTTAACCGGATTACTCAGCATCATCCTTTCAGTAAAAGTTTCCCCATTCTGGCAAACTTTTTGGATATTGCCGATTTTGAAAGTTCGGGCTGTGCGAGTGTCTGTGTAAGGGTTATGTCACATGAGCATGGTGCGAGTGAAAGATTAGTGCTGGCGCCTGATCATCCAGAAAGTGGTATATTGGAAATGCCGGGCGGTCAATCGGGTAATCCTTTTTCAAAACATTACCGGGATCAACAACCGTTTTGGCAAGAAGGTAAAGTAGTTCCGTTTATGCCAGGCAAGCGTATACATACCTTATATTTTCAAGCGCTATAAGATACCCTTTCATAATAATCAAGCTGTCACATTTTTTAAGTAATATATACATAATAAAAAATGTTATGTAATACGAGTCAATAAGCCATGCTATGGAGCAGTAAAAAAAAGACACCTGATCCCTGCGAAGATGTTCTGAAACACATACTTGCAGAGATTGATGACTTACGAAAAGAGATTGAAATCAAGGCAAACCAGCGCCTGCAAAAATATCAGTGCCATTATCCTTCAGGCGTTTTTTCTAAAAGCGCTTATAACCTTGCGCATTATCTTGCTATGCGGCAATTTGATCTACGTGATCTACAGGATCGTCTGGCTCAGACCAGTTTAACGTCTTTGGGTAGAGCTGAAGCAGCGGTATTAACGACGTTGGATTCATTGATCGATGTATTGAAACGGGCAACAGACAAGCGTTATCCACTGAACGAACAAAATCACGAAATTTGCTTTATTCGTGGTCAGCAGTTTCTGAATCAGCATACCATTGACTTGTTCGGTCCCTTTCACCAACAGGGTCGGGCTCATGTAATGGTGACCATGCCCCCTGAAGCGGCTTGGGATTATGCGCTGGTAAGAGCGTTTTTGGAAAAGGGTATGACCTGTGCAAGGATTAATTGTGCGCATGATGACCCTATTATCTGGCAAGGAATCGTAAACAATATCCGCCGCGCAGAAACAGAAATCAATCGTTCTTGCCGTATTCTTATGGATCTTGCAGGACACAAGATTCGTACGGGCCCTATTACCCTAGGTCCTCCTATTCATCATATCCGCGTTAAAAAGGACCTGACCGGTCAGGTTGTAGAGCCGGGGTATTTGATTTTTGCTACTGATTTTGAAAGTCCTTCAGTCGATCCTTCATTATTCAGAGTGCTCATTCCAATAGCGTTGCATGAAAAGCTTGAACCAGGAATGAACATTGGTTTTATCGACAATCGAAGCAAACAACGTTATCTGCAAGTAGAAAAAGCGCTCTCCGAGACGGAGTGGCTGATAAGTTGTGAAAAATCAGCTTTTCTTGCCTCAGGTTGTTCCTTAACGCTGACAACCCCTCATAAAAAGGATAAGCACAAATCAGAAAAGTTTACCTTAGGGGATTTTGTCGGTGAGCCACTGGCTATTCGTGTACTTAAAAACCAGTTGTTGTTGTTAACATCTGGCGATATCAACGGTAAACCCGCCGAATACGATGAAAACCAGAACTTGATTCATCCAGCTCAAATAGGATGTACGCTTTCTTCTGCAATAGAAAAACTGGAAATCGGTCAATCCGTCTGGATTGATGATGGTAAGTTGGGTGCAATTGTCGAAACCATCACAGAAAAAGGGGTGCTGTTACGGGTAACGGTAGCAAAAGCCGGTGGTGTACGGATAAAAAGTGATAAAGGCATTAATTTTCCCGGGGCTGAATTACAGTTGTCCCCGCTCACTCAGAAAGATTTAACAGATCTGGATTTTGTTTGCTTACATGCTGATATGGTTGGGTTCTCCTTTGTCGAAACGCTTGCGGATATGGAGCAATTAATGACAGAACTTGCCAAACGGAAGGCATCAAAGTTACCTATAATCGCCAAAATCGAAACCAATCGTGCCGTCAAAAATCTTCCGGATATTATATTGGGGACTATTGGCCGGCATAATCTCGGCATCATGATTGCCAGAGGGGATTTAGCCGTTGAATTAGGTAGCGCCAGACTCGCTGAAATTCAAGAAGAGCTCCTGTGGTTATGTGAAGCAGCACATGTTCCAGTTATTTGGGCCACCCAGGTACTGGAATCCATCGCCAAAAAAGGCACCCGCTCCAGACCTGAGTTTACCGATGCGGCCATGGCGGTTAGGGCTGAATGCGTCATGTTGAATAAAGGTCCCTATATTCTAGATGCGATAGAAGCACTGGTGAACGTGATGGTGCGTATGCAAGAGCATCAACGCAAAAAATTCTCCCGCTTAAGAGCTCTTCACTGGTAAGCCGATTAACTTAATTTAAGGATTAAATCATGCCCATTAACCAATATGTTATCAGTCATCCCAAGCCATCCATTACTGAACTTCCAAAACAGGGGGTGGAAAAACAGGATTTTATTAATTATTTTAAACAATACTATGTGCATTTGTTGGGTCGTGATGAGAGCCACCAATCGCCTTTTTATGCAGGTGAAGCCTTATCGATGGTGATTCGTGACCACTTGATGGAACACTGGA
Organism: uncultured Methylococcaceae bacterium; assembly: GCA_903859415.1. Classification (GTDB taxonomy): domain Bacteria; phylum Pseudomonadota; class Gammaproteobacteria; order Methylococcales; family Methylomonadaceae; genus Methylobacter_C. The sequence goes on along the minus strand of CAIOMN010000260.1, from coordinate 52,912 downwards.
AAGCGACTCATAAGACTTATAAAAACAATGACTGTAGGCGCGGTTATTATCTGTCAATGGAGTTTCTAATGGGACGCACCTTAAGCAATGCCATGCTTAATCTGGGCGTAACGGATAATGTGACTCAGGCGATGTATGATCTTGGTATTGCTATTGAAGAATTAATCAGCAGTGAGGCGGATGCGGGTCTCGGTAATGGGGGGTTGGGGCGGCTCGCAGCCTGTTTTATAGACAGTTGCGCCACCTTGCAACTGCCGGTTATAGGCTATGGCTTACGTTATGAATACGGTATGTTTACCCAGACCATTGTCAATGGTGAACAGATTGAAAAACCCGATCATTGGCTGCGTTATGGTAATGTCTGGGAAATTGAGCGCCTGGAATATTCACATCGCATAAAATTTGGTGGTCATTCCAAGGTATGGACGGATGCTGATGGTAAACAGAAATTTGGCTGGGTAGACACGCATGACGTGTTAGCAGTGCCTTTTGATACGCCGATACCCGGTTATCAGAATGGTACGGTTAATACGTTACGCCTGTGGAAGGCTGTCGCTACTGAAGAGTTTAACCTGGATGAATTTAATGCAGGTGATTATGCAGAAGCCGTTGCGGCAAAAATTACGGCCGAGAATATCACCATGGTGTTGTATCCCAATGATGCCAATGAAAATGGTAAGATTCTAAGGTTGCAGCAACAATATTTTCTGGCTTCTGCCAGTTTGCAAGATGTCATTTCCCACTGGACAGGCCTGCATGGAAATAATTTTACACACTTCGCTGAAAAAAGCTGTTTCCAGTTAAACGACACGCATCCAAGCATTGCCATTGCTGAATTGATGCGTCTGTTAATGGATGTGCAAGGCTTAAGCTGGGATGAGGCTTGGGCCATCACAAAAACGACCATGGCTTATACCAATCATACCTTATTGCCCGAAGCGCTGGAAAAATGGTCCGTCACCTTGATGCAACAGTTATTGCCCCGGCTGATGGACATTATTTTTGAAATTAATGCGCATTTCATCAGTGAAGTCTCCGCCTATTGGCCGGGAGATGGTGATATTTTACGTAGAATGTCCATCATAGAGGAAGGCCATCAACAACAGGTAAGAATGGCTCATCTCGCCATCGTGGGTAGTTTTTCTGTGAATGGGGTTGCAAAACTGCATACCCAGTTATTGCAACAAGGCTTATTCAGTGACTTTTATGCCTTATGGCCGCATAAATTTAATAATAAGACCAATGGAGTAACGCCACGACGCTGGTTAGCCGGCTGTAATCCGAAATTGGCCAGTTTGATAACGGAAACCATCGGTGATGGCTGGATCACTGATTTATCGCAGTTAAAAAAACTGGAACCCTACGCTGACGATGCAGAATTTCGACAACGTTGGCACGCTATTAAGCAGTCGGCCAAACAGGGTTTGATTGATTTTAAAAAACTCAAACACAATATGGATCTAAATTTGGGTGTGGATGCTTTATTTGATGTCCAGGTCAAACGGATACATGAATACAAGCGTCAATTTTTAAATATTTTGCATGTTATTCATCTTTATAACTGCCTTAAAAAAGGTAACGCAGATAAGCGGGTGGCAAGGTGTGTATTGATTGGTGGTAAAGCGGCTCCCGGTTACCGGATGGCAAAAAAAATCATCAAATTGATCAATAATGTTGCTCAGGTTATTAATTCAGACCCAGTTGTGAACAAAAAATTAACCTTATTGTTTTTAGAAGACTATCGTGTATCAGCCATGGAAAAAATATGTTCCGGCGCCGATTTATCAGAACAAATATCGACCGCAGGTAAAGAAGCTTCAGGCACGGGCAACATGAAACTGATGATGAACGGTGCAATTACTATTGGTACACTGGATGGTGCCAATATTGAAATTCGTGAAGAAGTGGGTGATGAAAACTTTTTCCTGTTTGGTTTAACAGAAGAACAAATTGAAGCAAAACGGGGGCATTATAACCCTGCGGCTTTGATCGATCAGGATGAAGACTTACAGCAAGTGATGCATCTTTTGGAGTCAGGTCATTTTAATCAATTTGAACCCGGACTGTTCGATGATCTGATTAACGCCATTAAAACTCCGCATGACCCTTGGATGACGATTGCTGACTTTCGAAGTTATATTGATGCCCAACAACGGGTTGAAGATGCTTATCGAAATAAAGATCATTGGATCAAAATGAGTATTTTAAATTGTGCAAACAGTGGCAAGTTTTCTACTGATAGAACGATAGGTGAATACAATCGGGAAATCTGGAAATTAACTCCGCAACCCGTAGGGCATGAATAGTGGTTGAATAAGGCTGCCAAAGTAAAGTTTATCGTAATGGATAATCAGGAGAGAATAATGGAAAACAGTAAAATAAAGCATCACATATCTGAGCAATTTAATAAAGAACTGGTGGATATACACAATAAAGTGTTGGCCATGGGTGGTTTGGTTGAACGGCAACTTGAACTGGCTATACAGTCCGTGCTGACGGGGAATATGGAGCTGGCGGAGCGGGTTATCAAGCAAGACTACCCGATCGATGCCCTGGAAAAGTCTATCGATCAGGAGTGTATGACTATTCTGGCGCTAAGACAGCCTAGAGCCTTTGATTTAAGGTTGTTGATTGGGGTCATTAAAACCATACATGAACTTGAAAGAATAGGCAACAAGGCTGAACGTGTGGCTCAAATGGCCATAAAGTTAGCGCGTGTCAACAACTTACATTCTCATTACGAAATAGAGCATATGGCTGAACTGGTGAAGGGGATGTTACATGATGCCCTGCACAGCTTTGCTAGAATGAGCATTGAAGACGTTTCTACGATTGCTGAACGCGATCAACAGGTTGATAGGGAATATGAGGGTATTCTTAGACAGTTGATTTTTCGAATGATGGAGGACCCAAGAAATATCTCTCGATCTTTAGAAGTGATTGAGATAATTCGTGCAATCGAAAGAATGGGGGATCATGCTTGTTATATCGCCGAACATTTAGTTTATATCATTAATGGCGATGATGTGCGCATAGTAAAATTGGAAGAGAAACTGCAGGAATAATTTCCACGCTAGTTTTTATAGTAAGACATCAAATATAGTATTAATACCTTGAATACTAGACAGTATAATAACTTTGCTTAGGGAATCATTATGTATGTTAATCATCTTTAATCAGGGTTAACGTATCCAGTTGAATAATGTTTATCCAATAAACCCAAGCATTGCTTTAAATCCTTCAACCCCTTATGTGAGTTATGCTCTAATGACACTATCTGAACAATCAACTGGTTCTACACCATTAAGTGTAGAGGAGTTAAATCATATCAACGCCTACTGGCGTGCATCAACTTATTTAGCGGCGGGTATGATTTATCTTCGGGATAATCCTTTACTGAAAGAACCGTTAAAGCCAGAACATATTAAGAATCGGCTGTTAGGCCATTGGGGTTCCAGTCCGGGCTTAAGTTTTATTTATATTCATTTAAACAGAATGATTAATAAATACGGTCTGGATACTATATTTTTAGCAGGCCCGGGACACGGTGCGCCCGGCGTATTGGCACCGGTTTATCTTGAAGGTACTTACGCAGAAATTTATCCTAATAAAGGTGAAGATGAAGACGGCTTATTGCAGTTTTTTAAAGAGTTTTCTTTTCCGGGCGGGATTGGTAGTCACTGTACACCAGAAACACCGGGTTCTATTCATGAAGGTGGAGAGCTAGGCTATAGTATTTCTCATGCTTATGGAGCCGCTTTTGATAATCCTGATTTAATAGTCGCTGTGGTTGTCGGTGATGGTGAAGCCGAAACAGGGCCATTGGCTACGTCATGGCATTCTAATAAGTTTCTTAATCCCATTTGTGATGGCGCTGTATTGCCTATATTGCATCTGAATGGCTATAAAATAAACAATCCTACTTTCTTATCCCGTATTCCCCATGATGAGTTAAAGCAGTTGTTTCAGGGCTATGGTTATGCGCCTTACTTTGTAGAAGGCAGTGACCCTGAAGCTATGCATCAGCAAATGGCGGGGGTTCTTGAAGAATGTATCCTTGAGATTAAGCGGATTCAACATGAGGCAAGAAGCACAGGTATTCCAGTACGTCCGCATTGGCCGATGATTGTGCTGCGGAGTCCGAAAGGCTGGACAGGCCCTAAAGAAGTAGACGGACATAAAGTGGAAGGCTTTTGGCGTGCTCATCAAGTGCCTTTAACAAACGTAAAACAAAATCCAGCTCACCTGAAAATGCTGGAAGACTGGTTGCGGAGTTATAAACCGGAAGAACTCTTCGATGAGAAAGGTCGGTTAATTCCCGAGCTTAAACTATTAGCGCCTAAAGGACATCGCCGGATGAGCGCAAATCCCAGCGCCAATGGCGGTTTACTGCGTAAAGCTTTACGGATGCCTGATTTTAGGGATTATGCCTTAGCACTTGAAGGGCCGGGTAAAGTGAGTGCTGAAAATACGCCACCGTTGGGACAGTTCTTACGGGATATTATGCGTTCAAACATGCATAATTTTAGAGTCTTTGGGCCGGATGAAAATAGTTCTAACAAGTTAGATAGTATTTATGAGGTCAGCAAGAAAACCTGGATGGCCGAGTCGTTTGTTGAAGACGCGGATGGCGGTGAGTTATCACCTTTTGGGCGGGTGATGGAGATGTTGTCCGAGCATACCCTCGAAGGTTGGTTGGAAGGCTATTTATTGACCGGTCGGCATGGCTTCTTTTCTACTTATGAAGCATTTGTGCATGTTATCGACTCTATGTTTAATCAGCATGCGAAATGGCTAGCGATGGCTAAAGCTGTCCCTTGGCGTGCTTCCGTTTCTTCGCTTAATCTGTTGATTACTTCGACTGTCTGGCGTCAGGATCACAATGGCTTTACGCATCAAGACCCTGGCTTTCTTGATCTTGTGGTGAATAAGAGTCCTTCTGTGACTCGCATTTATCTGCCGCCCGATGTGAATTGCTTGTTATCAGTCGCTGACCATTGCCTTAAAAGTACAGATAATATCAATGTGATTGTTTGCGACAAACAGAAGCATCTACAATACCTTGATATGGACTCAGCCATTAAGCACTGTATAAAAGGGATTAGTATCTGGGAATGGGCGAGTAACGATGCAGGCTTTGAGCCTGATCTGGTGATGGCGAGTGCCGGTGATATTCCGACAAAAGAAGCGCTAGCTGCAACCGTATTGTTACGTGAAAATTTTCCGACGCTTAAAATTCGCTTTATTAATGTCGTCGATCTTTATAAGCTAGTGCCCAGCAGTGAGCATCCGCATGGGCTTTCGGATCGTGATTTTGACAGCTTGTTTACCTTGGATAAACCGGTTATTTTCAATTTCCATGGTTATCCCTGGCTCATTCATCGTCTGGCTTATCGACGTAATAACCACAAGAATCTGCATGTCCGTGGTTATAAAGAAAAAGGCAGCATTAATACGCCTTTAGAGTTGGCTATTCAAAATGAAACGGATCGCTTTAGTCTGGCGATTGATGCCATTGATCGTATTCCGTCGCTACAGGTTGCTGGCGCTCACGTTAAAGAAAAGCTCCGTAATCAGCAAATTGAATGTCAGAATTACGCTTACGAACACGGCATCGATAGGCCAGAAGATGATCACTGGGAATGGCCTTATTAAGCGACCATTAAGGTATTATTGAGAAGTTGTAACTGTAAGCTCTCCTTGGTTTATGAGAGCTTACAGGCACTTGGGCAACTCGCAATAAATAAAATAGTTAAACAGGAGTGCAATAGCTTCAGCTATTGCCTGTAAAAACAGCTAAAGCTATTTTACTCCAATATAAACGGCGTATTATTATTGCGTCTTACCTTGACGTTCACAGAAAGATAATCAGGTTTATGAATAGTTATTTGCTGGTGGTTAACGCGGGTTCTTCAAGCATCAAGTTTACTGTTTACTCAGTAGATTATTTATCAGAACAACAAATAGTCGAGGCTACTGGGCAAATTGAGGGTATTAACACTCAGTTAAATTTTGTAGTAAAAAATGTAGAGGGTTCAGTGCTCGCTACGCCTGACCTATCTGCATCCGGTGTGCATGATCATAAAGCCGCTATTGATCTGATGATGGGGTGGTTACAGGATTATTTTTCGAAGGTGACATTGCTCGCGGTGGGGCATCGTGTTGTGCATGGTGGACCGCATTATTTTGCACCGGTGTTAATTGATGAAAATGTGCTCATTGAATTAGAAAAGCTTATTCCCTTAGCGCCACTCCATCAACCACACAATCTTGCGATTATTCGTGAACTTCTGAATAGGATGCCTTCGTTACCGCAAGTAGCGTGTTTTGATACGGCCTATCATCGTACACAACCGACTGTTGCGCAATGTTTCGCAATCCCTCAGCACTTGACTGATGCGGGTATTCGTCGGTACGGATTTCATGGTTTGTCTTATGAATATATCGTCTCCATTTTGCCCGATCTTCAGCCTTGCTTTGCTAAGGCGCGGATTATTATCGCTCACTTAGGGAGTGGGGCTAGTTTATGCGCGGTTTATAACGGACGTAGCGTAGCAACGACAATGGGATTCTCGCCATTAGATGGCTTGTTGATGGGGACGCGCTGTGGCAGTATTGATCCGGGCGTGTTGTTGTATCTGATGGAATATCACCATCTGGATGTCCACGCCTTAGAGCAGTTGCTCTATCATGAATCGGGGTTATTGGGCGTTTCAGGCATCTCAAGTGATATACGTCAGTTGCTTGCCAGTCAAGATCCTCAGGCAGAAGAGGCGATTGCTTTGTTTGTGTATCGTATTGGACGTGAAATAGGCTCGCTGGCCGCAGCTTTAGGAGGGCTGGATGCGCTGGTATTTACGGGGGGTATTGGTGAGAACTCTGCCGTTATTCGTGCGAGAATTTGTAATCAGGCCGCCTGGCTGGGTTTAGAGCTGGATGCTTCGGCTAATGAATTGGGTGATACGTGTATTTCAATCGTGGGTTCAAAAGTGTCTGCCTGGGTAATCGCGACCGATGAAAATCAAATGATTGCTCGTCATACGTTGGACCGGATATTCATCTAAGAACCCGTTAATGATCTTTCGGCAACCCATTTTTCCGCTAGTATTATGGATTGTTTTAAACAAGATTAATGCGACTAGTCAGGAATTAATCATTTTGACATAAAGTTTATTTATGATTGCAACTCAGAATAGATAAAGGAAATTTACAGAAAGCTGAGGCTATGTTAAACATTTTTACTGTTAACAATGCAGCATTGTCTATTTGAAGATTAAATATATGCTTTTATGGCATACTTGGACCTTCATATATAAACCTTACGAGACTAGACCACTATGAGCATTGATCAAGTTGATCATCAAAATTTACGCCCTCTGGAAGTTATCTTTAAGGAGCATCTCGATAACACCCTTGAATGCGGTAAGGCTCTTAACGAGCTTTTCTTGAATCTTGTGGACCCGGATCATTATATTTCGAAGGTTAAAAACCTGGAAGAAATAGGCGATAAATTGACAGCGGAAGCCTACAGCAGTCTTGAATTGCTGACTTACTCCGAATATATTTATATCACTGAGCAGTTAACTAAACGCCTGGATGATATCGTCGATGGAATGAATGATACGGCCAGGCTGATTGATATCTGTCATCCAAGGCAAATTGAGAATGCCGCTTATGAGATTTTGGCAACACTCGTATCAATGATTGAAACACTGCAGATTGAGATAGCACACTATCCAGACATTGAGTTGGCAAGTATAAAGCTGTGTACTAAAACACTTAAAAAGCATGAAGAAAATGCGGACTTGATCTATCATGAATGGCGGAAGAAACAGCGAAGAGTGCTGGTGCTTTCATTGATCGAAGAAAATAACTGGACTGAGATTTTAGGCGTATTGGAGCAAATAACGGATGATGCTTATCATGCAGGGCTCTTGCTAGAGCGAATTGTCAAGTTCCGCCAAAAATAAATTGTCCTTCTTGTTTATAGGGCTAAGTTAAGTATGAGTATTGATAGCTTTCCATTACGTATTGTCGAACTGATCAATACTCAGAATGGAGCTTCACTGGGTCGCCGTGGTATTGGGAAGTGTGTTGCCAGGGGCGTTTACCGATTTGGACAACATCCCTTAGCAAATACTCAAGTCATTGTAATTGATGATCCCGATCAAGGGGTTTCAATGACTGCACAAGCTTGTGAAAATGCACTCACGCTAATGTACACCCGTTTCAAGGATGATCCAATAGTTAAGGACATCTATGAAAAGTTGGCTGGGCGTGAGTTTGCTATCAACTTTATCGAAGCTCACGAGTACTTACTCGACATAGATGCTACGGGTGCAATCATTTCAATTGCCTGCGACGTGGCAATACGGCTAGCCAAGACAAAAGAGCAGCAGGGATTCGAATACTTGCTGCTATTGGGACACTGTCATCTTTTTTTGCTTTGGCAGGGTTTATCTAAGCGCCAGGCATTAGCCAAAGTAGCTGATCTCTACAGTTCATTTTCAAAACCTGAAAGAGACATCTTACATGCGATGCTGGAGGGTCCTTTGCTGGATAGTGGCAACCCGTTTTCAATTTTCCTTAAGCGGGTAGCATTAGAATCAACTGACGATATTAAAACGCAGGATCAAAAGGTATTGCTAGATCACCATATTACCTGGCTACTGGGGCAGGATAGGGTTGATTTACCTTATCAGCGACAGGTAGCAATAGATATCCTGAAGGGAGATACGGACCCGGACGAGCAGCGTTCACAGCTTTACAGTTTGCTACGAACCTATGATAGAGCGCTAGAAGGTCGTAATATTGAGCGTATCTCCACCGAAGTTCACGAAGCCCAACAACAATTGATTTTTGGGCGCATGAGTCGTGCTTTTCATAATCAGGCAACGCTTTTCGCCAATGCGGTCTTACTGAAGCCCAATTTAGCCTGGCGTGAATTGGCTGCTGAGCTGTTTTTACTGGTGGAAAAAATTCCGGCTTTGCTACCCAGTACGGGCGCGTTAAAGTTGCTATTGACTAGCACCGAGGAAGTGCCCTTAACAACGCTTGAAGGTGCTTGTGAGCGTTTCGAGGATACTGTTCTTGAAGAACAAAAAAGAGCTTTATCGAATGCTATTGCATCTTCACGTGCACGGATGGAGGATTGCAATGATCCCTTGGCGGGACAATTCAACCCCATTGTTACACACGATGCGGTAATGACCTTAACAGGAAAATGCTTACACCAGATAGAAGTTATTCGTCAGGCGTTTTTGAGCTCTGCTAAACGACATGCGGCTTATGTGGTAATCAGTCAACGGCCTTCGCCTACCGGGTCACATCTACTGATCAAGACCAATGAGTTTCAGGACCCTTATTTAGGTAAGGCGGAAAATTTACGAAAGCTGGTTCGACTTGCTGGAGAGCGAATCTACTGCAGTCCAGACTACGGCTGGCTGGAAGTGGCCGATCACTGGATCGAAGCTATTCCTCTTTTTATCAAAGAGGAAATATGGGTGCATGAGGGCCAGGAAACGACTCGTACCGTCATCGATATTTCCAGTATGGAAGTATCATTTCGAGAGGAAATGGCGGATCTATGGGCACGCAATATTCAGCAAGTGCTGAAAAGTGAGCTATTGTGTTTAGCCAGGGAATACGTGTCAGCAGGGAAATTTCCTGATCTTGACGAAGAGGTTAAGCGTCAGCGGTTAAGAGAGGAATTCGACTCAGGAGAAATCGCTGCCCTGGGTATCTTGTTGGGTGAGATTTATCGCGAACAGCTTGATCAAATCCAAAAGTTGATTGAAGCCGAAGAGCTTTGTCATTTTGATGCCCTGCGGAAAATTCTGTTAGCTAGCGAAAGTTTGCAGCAGCTTGAAGAACATTATCGGGTGTCTGGGTCTTGGGCAATTTCCGTAAGGCAGGTGCTCCAATCAAGGGGGTTTAATAAAAACTTTGAGCAACAACTAGCTGACTTTAAACATCATGCTTTGAAGCCGCGGCGTGTATTTCCTACGTTACATGTTCTGACCACCCAGTCAGCCGGCATGACCGAAGGGTATATTCGTACTTGGCTCGAAGAGTCCATGGCGCTTTTTAATATTGCCGAAGATTTGGGCTTGCATGAAGAAATCGCAGAACGTGAAGCCTTTTTTACTTCCCGCTTAGTCAGTTTGGGTAAGAAGATAATCCTTGAATTGGGTGCCTGGATAGAAGTTGATGAGTTGTGTGTCAATGAGCAACTATCGCAATCAACCGCTATACTGAGACTCATCAATAGAAATCGCCTCATTCAGGATGAGTTGTCCTGTCTGGGTATGCTGATTGAATTCGACGAGATTAAACAGGGTCGACGACTGGCTGAAGAATGCGAGGATATCAACGCGGTCGAGGACTGTCTGAATCAGCATTCCGAAGCATTGCAAGATGCTGCATTAATGCTTGTTATCTCACGTAACCACGAGGTACTAAGCCGTCAGATAAATGAAGCGGAGAGTGATAATTCGGAGCAAAATCACCCTGAATCTTTACGTTGTATAGTTTTGGAAGACGAATACTACCGTCAGGATTTACAGGCCTCTATGCGCTTCGCTGCCCGTCGCCGTGTCCTGGAGGACTTAAATAAGGAACATCCACAACTTCATCTTGGTGAATATTGTGAAACCTATTTGCGACGATTTCAACAACTGCGTAAGACGACGGCACGCAAAGAGGTCATTGCAGAAGAAGGTTTGAATCACCTGACCCTCAATCCACTCTATTATTTTAAGGCAACCGGTGGTGGTAAGCGATACCATCTTATTTATACACCCAGCCGGGTAGATTTAGGACAACGTGAACGTGAGTCGGTAGAAACCTGGTCACAATGGATCGGTGGTGCTGACCGAGCGGCCATTCAGGCAGGGCGACAAATATACAGTCTGATTAACAAAGACGTTCGTATTTTTGAAAGTCTCACCGAACCCGAGATTTTAAAGACAGGTGAAAATGCGTCGATGGCATCCCATTACGCTTTTTCTAACGCGCTTAGCATGATGATTACTGCGTCTGCACACGGTGATTTTGAGGTGATGGCCGATCTCATGAATCGACGTTTTGATCGACACATACATCCAGCCGGTGAAGGTTATGGTGGCTATTGTGTTCCCAAGGACGGCCTTTTCCTGGAGTTCGTGCTGACCTTAAATAGGGCAGAAAAATTACGCCAGATTGGTTTGCCAGAAGCCTATCATCACAATGTCATTTTACTGGCCAATCATCTACTAGATTATAAGTCGGAGTTTGTCAGCCAATTAGAATGGGAAGAATGGGCCGCCAACCAATTGCAACAACAGGATTGTCTGAAGCCCTATTTTTCAATGAACCGTGGTGTGCAGGTGTTTCAAATCACCCGTATCGCGCATGTGCTGGATAATCTGGGTAAACCGGAATTGCGCAGTTCGTATAAGGTTGCATCTTCTCTGGCAGCTGGTTGGGGATTGCATAAGATGGTGACGGGGGGCGAACAGGTTAATCGATTTATGCCCTTTTTTAAGGCTTGGCTCATTCGTCAGTCGATCGCGGAAGCAGCAAAGCGGCACCCACAACTACCTATTACCGTAGAAAACTCGGTCGTCGTGCTGACTGCCGAATATAAACCGGATACACAAGATGCCCGATTTGCTACGGGGCTTCGTAAGTTCGAGATTCTTGCAGGCACAGCGAGCCATTTACTCAATGCGCTTGATAGGGATGGCCGGATTATTGCGGTATTGATGCATGAGGGGTATCAGGCGTTACAAGAGCAGGGTTGGGCAGGTCGTATGCGTGAAATGTTGGCTATCGACACAGAAGACAATCTCATAGAGGGGCAACTACACAACTTGTTCCCCGCCACCCAGCCACCTGCAGAAATTCGCATGGTATCTCCGACTGGATTGTCCACTCAGGATTTGTTGAGTTATACCAGTGATACCCAACTTGAAATCATTGCCGATGAAACTCGAAAGGAACTGCTGGCTTTAGGACTGACGGCCAAAGAAATCGAAGCTAACCTGAGAACCTGGGGTACCCGGCTTAGTCAATGGAGTTATCGTGTCGGACATGAATCACCGATCAAGATCGATCTGGAGGAGCGGTTTAGCGGTCGCATCCATGTGCTGGCATTGGCGACCTTGGGGCCTGAACGTCAATACGAGTATGCCTTAAAAGGTGCAGATGTTATTGATACCGGCATTCCACACCGTAGTCTCTTGGATGTACTAGCTGATCCCGCGCATCTATGTAGGCTAATGCTAGAGGGTAATCCAAATAGTGCATTAGTCATTGTAGATGGAGCAGCTGGAGCGAGACATCGGGCCATGAACAGGGGTGATGTGATGCTCTGGTTTGCCGCTGGGGAACATTTAGGACGAGAGACTGTTTACATGAGCGTGGGTTTGGGGCAGCAAACGGCCGAAGCCTGGAGGATGGATATGCGGCGTCGACGTCGCAGAGCCGAATTGCTCTTGAAAAGCTTAACTGACCAGGATTCAATAATCGCTCAACAGGTTTATGAACGTATTCTTAGCGAGATAAAGCTTGACCACGAAATTGAGTCGGCCTTGTCTGAAACGGATAAGCTGGTTCGGTTTGGCCGAGACAATGAGCGAGATCGATTACTCTCTGAAACCTTGAGTCATATTGGCAGCGGAATCCTGCTAAAAGACTTAAGCTTTATTGATTTTTTGGCTTTGGGTGGGCTTTATATATTGGTCGGTGCAACAGAGGAATATGTTCGTGCCGCAGAGGAATCCTTCATCAAGGGTATTGCCTTTTTGGGAGGAAATGCCAGCCAGACCGATAGACAACGTGTTTCGGTATTCTTACCCTCAATTAAATGGGCGCCTGTCTCTGAGTTTCGTCAGGAAAAAGGCGTCGAAAGCTCAAACAAAGCTATGGAGGACAGGCCGACGGTTGCTTTGGAAACCCGACGACACTTGGCGACGCGCATTGCAAAAGCTCGTGCGTTTAATCTGCGTCAAGCCGCATTCAACAGCATACAAAACGACACTGACGGTTTCTTAAATAACTACAGAAAGGCCATTGATGTTCTAGGATCGGGCAATCAGCCTGTTACTGATGAAGTATTCGGAGCTTTTCTTGGGTATACCCGAAATGCCTTGCTAGCACTGGCCGAAGAGTTCCGAAACGAGGCGCATCCAGAGGAATCTCAGAGACTGTTGTTACGGCTGGAGCAACTTTTAACGGGGCGACAAACCGATGAGAAGGTTTATCAATCGATTGCTGGGGGCTACGAAGATATCGGTGACTTTGGGCGTATGGCGCAAGGAATTCGTGAGCGTGGCCTGCAAGGAAAAATCAATACCGAAACGCTGGAGTACGGGCTAGTTTGCGTTGCCCAAGGTGCCGAATTGTTCTATATCATTCTAGCGATCGAAAGTACCCTGGAATTCACTCGCGAGGCGCCTTCTACAATGGATGCCCTGTTGTTATGGCGAGCATTATCCAGTTTCTTCTCCATGACTATAAATGATCATAGTTATGAATATCGTCCTTGGGTCTACAGTCGAGGTACTGGATATGCAGATTATAAGGGAGAGAAAATGTACAGGCTCGCAGTGGAACGCCATCAGTGGCTATACAGCTACTTGCGATTCATCGTTACCTGTTATTCCGAGCTTAGAGAGTTGCCTGTTCAAGAGCAGGACTTGCTGTTAGGCAATTATCTGAATGCCAATGAAGTTGAAGCTATTGGTGCAGAGGCTGATGGACATGCGGAAAAGATTTGGCGTTCTTATGGTCAGTTACGGGAATTGGCTTTTATCCGTAATGATGGATTTGTGATTCCAGATGTGTTTGCAGAATTCCATCCAGACCTGATCTACGATCTTTCAAGGGTCAATCATATCTTTGCTGTTCCAGTAGGCCGCACCCATTTTTCTCGTGCACTGTGCGAAGGTCCAAGTTTGACCAGAGAATTGGCGGAAGAAGGCCGACGTGGGTGCAATTTAATCATTACCCGCAAAATCGATATCGTAGATGAACCACACTACTCTCGTTCAGTGGCATATATTAGCAGTGGCCATTTTTATGTGGAGCCTGCCACTTACGAAGATGCGCTAGTGGCACACAAGGGCTACTCCAGGCAGGAAGCTGCGCAATATTTGGCTAGCCGATTGCATCCTAAAGGCATACGCATAGCGGCAAAGTTTACTCGCCCAATCCTGGCGGCATTAGTTTATCCTTTTCATGGTGATCCGATTTATAACACAGGTAAACTTGAGGCTTGTGGATTTCCTTTCACGGTGCAATCACTGTTTCATACCTGGACAACATACGATAAAGCGAAATACCGGGACATTTTTCGTGACAGCGGTGTGAATATGCCCGATGAGATCGATTGGCTGAGCGAATATACCGGACTATCAACTGAAAAGTCGGAAATCAAAGACACTATTCTGAACGGACTAGCGGATACGGATTACCCGGGTCTACTCGCTTTTGCCCGTCGCAATCCTTTGGTCATGATCAAGGATGCAGCTGAATCCGGGGGGCGCAATGCTCAAGCGTTTAAGCTAGGCAGGGCAGATGGGAGTCTTGATTCAACGCAACTTCACTTGGCAGTCGAATTTATCTACCAGATCTCATTGACGCATCATGTGTGTATACAGGAAGTTATTCTCAGTTCCCCAGAACATTGGGCAACCGAGGAGTTTATGCGCAATTTTGTCCATCGACAAATTACTGAATGGGGTAACGCGGTAAACCGTCAACGCCAACCGTACACACCTATCTTTGGTTCGCATCGCATCATCCTTTCTACGGATAATCCGAATGAGGTTGATCTCGAAAAGAAATGGCATATCTCCCATTGGATTACCCTTAACAGCAAACAGTTAATTACTAATGTGGGCAGAGGCGGCACTCTCGAACAGTTACAGCCGGAAACTATTCGTCCTGAACACCGACGGTCTATCATCAGTAAGTTAGCCGATGCCGGGCAGCGCGTTATGGAAGCCTTATCTCGGTATGAGGCGAAAAGTGCAGCCCAATATACATTTGAAACCGGGCGAAAAGTGGGTGCCGACTTGATGGGCGTTTCCTATGGTATGCCGCGTTATTTAATGCTGGATTTTCTTATCGCCCCTGTATTTGATCAAGACGGCGTGTTTGTTGAAATTCAACCGATCTTTGATGAGTTCGGTAATCGGACGGGTTCCCGTTTTATGCTGCAACAGGGTGCTATGCTTATTCCAGGAACTATTGTCGATTGGCGGGTTGTGCTTATTGAACCCAATATCGGTGTGGGCTTATGGGATCGAGTGGCTTTACGAGAGGAATATCAGGAGCTTGAGCGAGCCCGTACAGAAGGTGATAATCCAAACTGGGATCGTATTGGCGAGAACGCACGTATCGTGCTGAGAGATTTAAATCGTGCCGGTGAAGCTTATCTGAATCAGCCAATGACTAAAGATGCCTTTATTCCCTGATTGCAATCATGTGGTTAGTGCCTATTGCCGGACATTGGACAGTCTTGGAATGGCTGCCAATTCTCTTCTAACTCAAGATAAGGTCAGTGTTTTTTTAAAATACCTCTTGTTGGAAGGGCTGGATCTAGACGAAATAAACTATTGGCGGATACGTCGATCATCTGATTCGTGCGCAGCTCTGATACAGCGTATAGAAGGGCTTTTAATAGATATAGAGGCAGCCAAAAAGGAATTAAAGACTGTGCCGGGCATTGCATGGGATACCTTTTGCCTTTCCTCGTCACTTTACCGGCATCGGATTATCGAACTTGCAATGGAGGCGGTGTTAAGTGAACCTTTGGCACCGGAGATTTGTATTAAATTTTCTTATCTACCTCAGCATGAGTTTTCGGTTACGCTGCAAGGAGAGTGGAATCACGCAATCATTTTCTCATCAGCGCTTTTCTTTACCCATGAGTTTTATCCCTTGGTCATTGATGCTTTTGTACATGATTCCGAAAACTTTGGACGCCCACGCATTAATGTTCTGGGAGCCAATATGGATTGGCTTAATGAAGATGGAACACTTAAACGGATTATTTACCTGGATTTCACGACGGGTCGGTTTATAGAAACGGATCTGGAATTGTATGTGCGAGCCGATAGTGCTCAATTTCTATGTCTGGGCGATCAAGAGATAAATAAACATGCGCTTCTTTCGCAGCCTTTCAATTGTAAGCAGTTGAATCCATTAGGTGTTTCTCAGTTTGCGGATAATAAAGCGGCCACTTTGTCTGGCTGGTCAGCTTTAGGCCTGACCATACCGGCTTATCAAGAAGTTAAAGCTGGAGAGCTGGATACGGCCATGCGATTTCTGGATAGTTTTGAAGAGATCGTTGTTAAGCCTAATCAAGCCACTGAAGGAAAACTTGTAGACTTCTTTAGGCGCGATCAAGCTGAGTCCAAAATTGGGTTGGAGCAGCATCTGAACAATTGCTGGGAGCTGGGTGCTGCCCTCGTTCAACAACGCTGTGACGGAATAATATTTCGTGATCTTGCTACCGGGACAACTCACAGCTTAGCCTTGCGGTTAAATCTTGCATTCGACGGCAAGTGTTTCTGTTTGGAATCTGGGTATGCACAACTGGGGCTTAACGAGCACTATCCTGCTGCTTGTGGAAGAGGTGGGTATATCGTTGCGATTAATGAAGTTTTATCTGGCTTGATTTCTAGATATGATGCCAAGGGTAAGCCTATTGAGTTAAGTGAGAAGGACTGGTACAAAATACGTGAGCAATCCGAACGGGCTGCCGGTCTATTTCCGGGGTTACTTCTGATTGGACTGGATGTCCTGCTTGACCATGACCCCTACGGAAATATCATCCCGGTGTTTTTAGAGGCAAATTCACGGCCAGCAGGTTTGAGTCATTCTCGGCTATTGACAGAGGATATTATGTCATCGACCCAAAATGGCGTCAGTCTTAAAATGTGGAGTGGTTTGGCTCAGTTTCGCTTATAAAGTTAGATGCCAACCCAAATCTTGGATTACAGATATTCCTCCAAAGGCGGACAAGCACAAACAATATGCCGATCCCCATAGACGTTATCAACTCTCCCTACGGGCGGCCAATATTTATCCTTATGTTGATGGCTGTCAGGAAAAAATGCTTGCTCTTTGGAATAAGGAAATGTCCATTCGTCCATTAATAATCGATGCGTGTGCGGCGCATTGTGTAGTAGGTTATTTTTAATATCAGCGTTGCCGGTTTCAATCATACGGATTTCATCACGGATAGCGATCAAGGCATTGCAAAAACGATCCAGTTCATTTTTATCCTCACTTTCAGTGGGTTCGATCATCAGGGTGTCAGCAACCGGAAAGGCCACGGTTGGGGCATGAAAGCCATAATCAATCAGGCGCTTGGCAATATCTTCTACGGTGACGTGGGTAGTTTTTTTAAACTCACGGCAATCAATAATACATTCATGCGCAACCCAACCATTTTTACCTGTGTACAAAATAGGATAATGTGGCGCTAAACGTTTTGCTATGTAATTGGCGTTTAAAATCGCTGTCAGGGTCGCACGCTTTAATCCGGCTACACCCATCATGGCTATATAAGCCCAGGGAATACTATATATACTGGCTGAACCCCAAGGGGCGGCAGAAACAGTGCCAATAGTGCCATGAGCGCCCTTAGCCGGATTGATGCCTTCAACGACCGGATGTTCCGGTAAAAAAGGCGCTAAATGGGCGCCGACACCGATAGGCCCCACCCCTGGCCCACCGCCACCGTGTGGAATACAGAAGGTTTTGTGCAGGTTTAAGTGGGCAACATCCGCGCCTATTTTACCGGGTCGGCACAAACCGACCAAGGCATTAAAATTGGCACCATCCAGATAGACCTGTCCGCCATGCGCATGGATTAACGTGCATATTTGCCGGAACGAGGTTTCAAAAACCCCATGTGTGGACGGATAAGTAATCATTAGCGCTGCCAATGCGTGCTGATGTTCTGTGACTTTCGCCTGCAAATCATCCAGACTGATATTGCCCTTCTCATCACAGGCAATCACCACCACTTTAAGCCCTGCCATGACCGCACTGGCTGGGTTAGTGCCATGTGCAGAAGCCGGTATCAAGCAAATAGTACGGTAAGCCTGACCGTTGACTTCATGGTATTTACGAATCACCAATAAGCCCGTATATTCGCCTTGAGAACCTGCATTCGGTTGAAACGAGAAAGCATCAAAACCGGTTAAATCACACAGCCTCTCTTCCAGTTCCTTAAACATCTGTTGGAATCCAAGCGCCTGATAGCGTGGTGTAAAAGGGTGCAGGGCACTAAACTCAGGATAGGAAAGAGTCTGCATTTCTGTCGCGGCATTCAGCTTCATCGTACACGAACCCAGTGGTATCATGGAACGATCCAATGCAATGTCCCGTCTGGCGAGTTTACCCAGATAGCGCATCATCTCGGTTTCCGAATGGTAACGCTCAAAGACGGGGTGCTGTAAAATGGTGTCGGTACGTAATAATGAATCAGGGATGCACTCAGTCATCGCGTCATTCAAGCGATTGATATCAGGCATTTCATCAGTAGATTTGGTAAATAGCTGCCAAAGTGCTTGAATATGTTGTTGGGTAGTCGTTTCATCTAAAGCAATACCAATATGGTCATCATCAATCAGGCGTAGGTTGATATTGGCTTCGGCTGCCTGTGAAATAAACTGTTTGGCCTGGTTTGGAACCGGAATGACTAGCGTATCAAAATAGCATTGCGTCGTTACTTCATAACCTAATTGAACAAGACCTGTGGCCAGAATTAGGGTGTGGCGATGCACACGTCCAGCAATTCGACGTAATCCTTCGGCACCGTGATAGACGGCATAGAAGCCAGCGATAACGGCAAGTAAAACTTGTGCTGTACAAATGTTACTGGTGGCTTTATCCCGACGGATATGTTGTTCCCGGGTTTGTAAGGCCATACGCAGGGCAACATGGCCGTGACTGTCTTTGGATACACCAATGATACGTCCCGGTATGGAGCGCTTATACTCATCCTTCGTAGCAAAAAAAGCCGCATGTGGTCCACCGTATCCCATGGGAACGCCAAACCGTTGGGCGCTGCCAACCGCTATATCGACACCGAATGCCCCTGGTGGTTTTAATAGCACAAGGCTAAGCAAATCGGCGGCGACGGTCATTAAAGCTGATTTTGTGTGGGCTATTTCAGTAAGTGGACTTAAGTCTCTGATCTCGCCGTTAGTATCTGGATATTGGACTAACACAGCAAAGAAATCATAGTGCTGTAAGTTATCAAAAGGGTCAGTAACAATAACCTCATAACCCATTGAGTGGGCGCGGGTTTTGACCACCGCTAACGTTTGTGGATGACAATGATGATCAACGATAACGGTATTAGACGTACTCTTGGATAAGCGTCTCGACAGGTTTATGGCTTCTGCTGCGGCTGTTGCTTCATCGAGCAATGAGGCATTGGCTATGTCCATGCCGGTTAAGTCGATGATCATTTGTTGAAAGTTGAGTAACGCTTCCAACCGCCCTTGGCTAACTTCTGCCTGATAAGGCGTATAAGCCGTGTACCAACCGGGATTCTCCAGGACATTACGTTTAATTACCTCTGGCATGAAGGTATCGTAATAACCCATACCGATCATTGAAGTAAAGACTTTATTACCCTCGCACAGTTGGCGCATTCGTTTAATGAGGGCGTTTTCACTGAGCGTGTCAGTGACTGTAAACGCTTCATGATTAACAATGTCAGTTGGCAGGACTTGTTCAATGAGGTCATCCAGTTCAGTTAAGCCCAGTTCGGTTAATATGTCATGCAGTTGCGGCGGGGTAAGCCCAATATGGCGATGGACAAAATCATCCTGCATGTCCAATGGATTCAATCGATTCAAACGAGTGTGTGCGGTAGTCATAGCGGTTATCGGTGATAGTGATGAGGAACAAACGGTAGCGGTGTCACAGTGACTGGCACCTTAAGATCACGTACGATGGCGAATAATCGGGTGCCCACGCTAGTATAGTGTTTATTTAGCAGTGCCAAGGCAATCGGCTTGCCAAGACTGGGTGAAAAACTGCCGCTGGTTACATAGCCGACTTCAACCGCGTCCTCGTTTAAGATAATACTCTCTTCCCGAATCGGTAACTTGCTATCAACCATCAATCCGACCCGCTTTATTTCAGTGCCCAGTCTCATTTGTTCAAGAATTTTAGAAGCACCGGGGAACTGGTTATGACCTTTATTAATGACCCACTGTAGTCCTGCTTCTATGGGCGTTATAGTTTCACTGAGTTCATGACCGTAGAGGCTCAAGCCCGCTTCTAAACGCAAGGTGTTCCGTGCGCCCAGTCCTATCGGGTTAACCTCTGTTTCTGCTAGCAGTATACGCGCTAAAGCCTCAGCATCACTATTAGGAACCGATAGTTCAAAGCCATCTTCACCCGTATAGCCACTTCGACTGATGATACATTTTATGTCACACAGTTCGGTTTCACACAGGTGCATAAATGATAAGTCAGCCGCAAGGGTTGAATATCTTCTAATAATGTCCGCTGTTTTGGGTCCTTGAATAGCGATAAGGGCGCGTGAGTCAAGTTCGTTAAATTGGCATTGGTCGGATAACTGGCTCGCTAAATAGCTGAAGTCTTTATCTTTACAGGCACCATTGACCACCATCATAAAGCCGGTCTCTAACCGAGAGATGATAATGTCGTCAATGACACCACCTGCCTGATTTGTTAACAGCGTGTATTTTTGTTGACCGGGTTTTAAACCTGAAATATCACTGACAGTCAGGCGTTCAAGTGCATTTGCAGCTTGATCGCCCGTAATTAGGCATTGCCCCATGTGAGAAATATCGAAAATCCCGGCATGACTTCGGCAATGCAGATGCTCCCGAATAATACCTTCTGGATAATAAATGGGTAAATGGTAACCGGCAAAGTCTACCATTTTGGCACCCAGTTCAAGATGAAGTTGATGTAGGGGTGTTTGTTTTAACATAGGATTGTAAAAATGTATGTTGTGTTAGGGATGAGTATAGCTCAAATCTAATCAACTAACCAAACCGATGCCAGTTTGAAAAAAGATCAAGATAAAAGCATTGCACTTCTATCTTGATCTAAGCGGAGGGTATTATTTAGCAGCAACTTGCTGTGGTATGCCGATGTAGGCTTGCAAATCAGCTAGACCAACGAGGCGAGGACCGTGCAGGGCAGCAATCTTTTCAACATTCAAATTTAGTTTTTGAACGTTTTCGTAAAGATTGGCTGCGTAGGGGTTCAATGAAGTAGGTACTGGGGCGTTTGCAGCTAATGGGGTATAGGCATCCGCTTCTATAAGTACTTTGTCGTTTGGTAAGTAAGCTAAAACAAACGCATCATTGTGACCATTGTTAGCAATGCTGTGTATTTCTATAGGATGTTTTTCATCAGCTAATACGCATTTATCAGTCAGGGCAACAAAGTTGGGTGCTTTCTTTGAGACTTCTAAACGGTCGGGATGAATGCTGTGAGGCGTTGCCCAGACTTTTTCATAATAAGGTTTGTTAGCTTTCAAAGTGACAATGCTAGCACCTTCGTCCACAAAAGTTCTTAAGCCACCGGCATGATCAAAGTGAGCATGGGTATTAATTAAGTACTTAATGGGTTTGTTAGGAATCAGTTCCTTAGCCTTTGCAATAACAGCCAACGAACGCTCTTCATTTTGAGGTGCTTCAACAATGGTGATATGGTCTGTTTGATCAATTGCTAAACTGTGATGAGTGCCACCCGTCAGATAAAAAACCCCTTCTGAAATCTTCTCGGAAGCCACATTAACAGCAGGGGCTTTAGTTAAATCTTGAGGTACTTTAATTTCAATATTTGGGTTAGCTTTGGCGGTTGCTACATTAATATCCAATACGGGATGACCACCTTGGGTACGAACGATTTGGCTAGGAAACTGGATACCGCCAAAATCTTTGTAATCAAAGAATTTGGTTTCTACCAAAGTATCACCTAAGACTGGATTATCAATCCAGGTGCTTATTTCAGTGACTTGATTTTTAGCGTTTACCGTGCCTACGTAATGATATTTACCACCCACAGTAAATGAAACCTCAATACCGTCGCTAAGCGGTTTTGAAGTGCCATTGTTTGCCAGAGCCGCTTTTAAAAAGCCGTGTGGGGTTGACCAGATTTCTGCTATACGTTCTTCAACGGCAGCGGGTTGTTCGGTGGCTGCGTTGCCAGTAGTTGATTCATTCCAGGCGGTGTTGCCACTCACAAACTGGTCGTTGCGTTGTTCAACGGGGGCAGGGCGAAAACGGCCTGGCTCAACCACTTGAAAGCGGGTTGATTGAACGCGCGCACTGGCTGTTTCGTAATTGATATCGCCGGTATAGCTTTTAACTTCAAATGGAGGCCAAGCAGATTCAGGATTGGGGGCTTGACCAAATTGATACCAGCGTCCAGTACCTGAAAACTCTACTGATTTGATTTTAGATACGCCAGCCGCATCTGCAGCTTCTTGTAAGGTCTGTGCTTGAACAGCAAAAGAACCAGCGGCAGCAAATGCTATAGAAAGACTAGCAATAGTGTTATGTATCGATTTACGCATGAAATCTCCTTAGGGTTATTGTCAGTTAATAATTCTTAAAGTAGGTATAACTGCTTAATGATTAAGCAAAGGCCATACCAAGTGATAACATTCGTATGAATAATAGCGTGAGCCCTTGTATAACAGGGACTAAGAGTTTGTTATGAAGCCGGAGACATGACTTAATGAGTGTGACAGGTGTTGAACTATCAGCAGCCTATGACTTAGTGCTGTTTGTTTATCAGCACACAATCAGCAAGATTGGAGTAAAACAGCTTTAGCTGTTTTTTATAGGCAATAGCTGAAGCGATTGCACTCCTGTTTTTTTAAACTAGTTTAACTTAACGGCACTGGGGTGGTATGCGTTAGGAGCTAAATTAATTATTGCGAGTTACCTAGCTTAGAATGTATTGTTAAGGCCAAGACCTCAAACAACCCATGAGTAATAGAATAATATTATGAATTTCGCTTCCGATAACTGGGCAGGCGTACATCCTGCCATTGCACAACGTTTGTTAGATGTTTCCTCAGGGTTCTCGGCGCCTTATGGAACCAGTGTCTTCGATAGAAATATCGAGCAACGTTTTAATGAGCTATTCGAGCGAGAGGTGGCGGTTTATTTCGTGAGTACAGGAACTGCCGCGAACTCGCTGGCATTGGCTGCAGTCAATCGTCCGGGCGGGGTATCATTTTGTCATCGGGAAGCGCACATGCTGGAAGATGAATGTGGTGCACCAGAGTTTTTTACGCATGGTGCTCGGCTGGCACCGGTCGATGGGGATAATGGAAAAATAAATCCCCAAAACCTTAAAGCTGAAATTGAACGCTTCCCATCCAATTTTATTCATGCAGGGCAGCCGATGGCTATCTCTATTACACAGGCGACTGAAATAGGCACGTTATATCAGCCTAGTGAAATTGATCGTATCGCTGAAATTGCGAAGTCTTATGGTTTACCTCTACACATGGATGGCGCTCGGTTTGCCAATGCCTTGGTGGCGTTAGATTTATCACCCGCTGAAATGACCTGGAAGCGAGGCGTGGATATTGTGTCTTTTGGGGCGACTAAAAATGGGTGTTGGTGTGCCGAAGCCTTAGTGTTTATGAATCCAGAACTGGCTAAAGATTTACCGTTTATCCGTAAACGTGCGGCTCAGTTATTGTCTAAAAGCCGCTTTATCGCTGCGCAATTTGATGCCTATTTAAAGGATGGGCTTTGGTTGGAGATGGCTGCTTATGCCAATACTATGGCTCAGCGATTGCAGGCCGGTATTGTAAGTTCTAAGCGAGCCCGATTAGCTTGGGTAGCAGAGTCAAACGAAGTTTTTGCAATTCTGGATAAAACGGATATGGAGCAACTTCAGAATCAGGGGGCGGTTTTTTATGAGTGGAATCCACCACGTGCCAAGGCCGGTTTGGTTAATGAGCAGGAAGTGTTAGTTCGATTGGTGACCAGCTTTGCAACCGAGGCCGATCAAGTTGACCGATTTATATCGCTGTTGGGGTAGTTTTATGTAATGAGATACCACGACCGCGAATCGTAGTGCAGCAAATAGTAGACAAGGGATGTTCATTGAATTACTATAATCACATAAATGTAATTCAAAGAAGATCATTTCTCATGAGAAGCACTATTACCGCTAGAGGCCAAACGGTTATCCCCTCTGAAATTCGCCAGTATTTTCACCTATCGCCGTCTGATCGACTGGAATGGATTGTCGATGGCACTGTCATCCGTGTGATTCCAGTCAAAACCGATCCTGTCGATGCATTTCGTGGACGTGGTGCCGGAGGTGCCTCTGCCAGACTATTGGCGGAAAGAGCACAAGACCGGAATTGAGCAAGAAGGCCGATTGGCTTATCAGCAATGCTTGTCGCTACCCATTGAATGGATACATGAAAATCAAGCCTTACTGGAAAAGGCGGCGGAGATAAAAGCCCTCTATCAATTATCTTTGGCCGATGCCTGGATTGCTGCATCAGCGATATTAGAAGACGCTGTGCTGGTACACAAAGACCCAGAATTTGCAGCATTGGATTGCCGGCAGATGCTACTACCTTACAAATAATTTTTCGGTAATCGGGGCATTTTACGCATTTAACATCGCAATTGTTGGCTCTCTATTGCCATTTGTCTCCTTTAGAATGCGAACTCTTTCAACCCGAATCGGAATCGAGAGCACCCGAATGCGAAGTGAAGGCGACGAGTAACTATGCTTGACCCTCGTGATTGCGAATCCTGGCCGTTAATATGCGAATTTATTGCGGCCGAATCGCAATTAAATCGCTTTCCCTGGCTATGTTTGTCCAAACAAATGGGAATCGGCTGGCTTAAGTTCCGAAGTGATCGGACTCAATTCGCATTCGGTTAGGATAACATGCCAATCGAATCGCAAAAAATTAAATCATGGGTCAATAAAACTGGGGCTTTCATTTGACTTTTGCCTGGATTGTATTAGAGTTTGGCTATCATCCATTTGATATTCGCAATGGCTCGCTGATAATATGGACATTTGTATGGCTTAACCACTTAATTATTAGGGGGTGGTATACGGCTATTTTCTCAAAGGTATTGTATTTTTGTTAGGATGTGATAGATTTCGCTACATGAATGAATTTTAAGTCATTCTACATTTTTATAAATGATTAGACATAAAGAATGATGTAATGTTTTGCGTCTCACAGATATCTAAGTCGCACAGATATCTAATTAGCGTTAGTCATACAAGATATTGGGGGGTAGCATGAATGTACTCGTGATGCTGATTTGTGTTGCATTCGCATTGATGTGTCTAATGGTAAATGTCGATACCAAGGATATTGGAGGTCTCATCGGGACAGTTATACTGCAACCAGGTACAACTCAAGAGCAGGTGGAGATAACACGCAACTTTCTTAAGCTTATGGGATTCGCGTGGATATGTATAGGAATATTAGGCATTACACGAGAAGATAGAAAACTAAGAAAGGAAGAAATTCTTAGATACACTAATCTTCCCCCTCGATACCCTTTGCTACTTATTTTGGGTTTGCTTGCAATCCTAGCTGGAGTTTTAGGCGGGTTTGTATTTGTAGCGAAGGTCGGTATAGATTCCCCTGAATTTCGAGAAGGTTTTGCATATTTCATCGGAATGTTCATTGCCGGAAAAACTGTTGCCAATTTGGCAAGATGATTTAATTTTGAAGGGCCGTAGAGCACATAGCGAAGCGTGTTGCGCAGGATGTTAATCATGGCCTTAATTGCTTTAGGTATAACGTTTCGAGCATAACTGTTCAGGAGACAAAAATGAGTAACATATATTGCCCAAAATGTGGGCCAATAAGCAGTACTGTAAGTCGCACAGGAGTAGACCTAAGCCAATTGCCACCTGGGCCTATCCCACACTCTAAATGCGGTACTTCTGGGGAGCAGTTATATGCTGGAAAACCGCCAAAGCATGCATCAGGACATGTAATAGATCACAAAACTTATTCTCGTTACAGCAAGCCACTTGAAAAAGGAATGTGGAAGGTTGCGTCAAGTGGACAGGCGTTTGAATCAGCCTTGAAGAAAGTCGCAAGCAAAAACCCGTCATCAGCACTAGTTATATCTGCAATATATCTTGCAACTACAATTGCGGAAAGTCCAGAGGCTGGTGCGGCAGGCATATACTCAAATGTATCAAAATATGTAGATATGACTAAATTTTTTTTAGATAAATGGACTAATGATTATGACGACACAGATATCACCGAATTAATGTTTCGGGCATCGCGGATGTACGACGATTTATTAAGCCTACAAAATTCCGTTGAGTCTACACCACCAGAAATACTTTCCGAAATTAAAAAATCTCTTATTCCAATTCTATCATTGACAAAATTCTTGCAAATCATTTTTCTAGCAGTTGTTGTAATCTTAGGATGGTATTTGTTCACTAAATACAGATAAGACCCTTATACTCGATCTTCAAGTTTTTAAGTATTGGACGATAGCCTAAAACCCTTTAGGATAAACAGAGGAAATTACGGGGTCAATGTAAACTTAAATATAATTTGATAGCCTTTATGAAATACAGGGTAAACACAACAAAACGCTACCTTTTCCATATTTCGCTTACGCTACACATGAGCCACAAAATACCAAAATACCAAACTACCAAACTATTAAACAATTTAAATCCTCTCCTTATAAGCAACTACAAAAACATTGCTAAACGGGACGAATTATATGACCGCTAAGGTTTTTATAGGCACCAATATTTATATTTATGCACTCACCGAATCGCAAGATCAAGTTGAGAGAAAGACTTTTGAAGAAGCCATACCGCTTGAAGATTACAGAATCGAAATACTGACCAGCAGCGGCATTTCAGGTATTTTTGATGTCAAACCCTATTTAAAAGGCAGTGCCTTCAAAGAGCTTACCGATGAGTCCTATTTTCGTCTGGTGCATCCAGCTTATTCCAGCTTATTTTGGGATTGCCTTGCCTCATGAGCAGAATTTTAGTTTTGATACCATTATTTGGGACATACAAAATGCTTAAGCAAGTAGCTTGGATGAGCGATCAATTGAAGTTCAATTATAAGAATTTAAAAATAAACTATGCCCGAAATTAGCCGATTTCTTGGAATAATCATACGTATGTATCTGCGTGAACACGCCCCGCCGCATTTTCACGCAGAATATGGCGAGTACGAGATTACCGTTGATATTAAAACTGGAGTTGTTACCGGCAGTTTTCCAAGAAGAGCGCTAAGTGCTGTTCTTGACTGGTATGTGCTTCATCAAGAAGAATTAATGGCTAACTGGCAAGCCGCTATTGACAGAAAGCCGTTGTCTAAAATTGAACCGTTGGAATAAAGTTATGTTTATTCATGTTACAAATGCAAAATATTGTGGTGAATACAAAGTTTGGTTGGCATTTAATGACGGTACAGCAGGTGAAGTTGATTTAGCCTCTGAACTGTATGGTCAGGTATTTGAACCTTTAAAAGATAAAGAATTTTTCAAGTCCTTTGAATTAGAAGGGCACACGCTATCTTGGCCCAACGGTGCCGATTTTGCACCTGAATTTTTACGTGAACAAATTAAGCTTAACGAATAACGCGAAGCGGGGGCAGAGTAAACTTAAATTTAACTAAACTCTAATGGAACAATCTGCCCCACTTCCTAAACGGCCTCAAATGGGTCATGATGTTTAATAATGCGATAAGAATTGACCCTGTAGATACGTCTAAATCAAACTTACTATGCGGTTAGCAAATGGAACTATCAGAAGCAATTACAGGCTACAATGCCCATTAATTAAACCTTAAAGAAAATACAATTCGTATGAAATTTGAGTGGGACACTGAAAAATCAATCACAAATGAAAGCAAGCATCGTATTTCTTTTAACGAGGCTGCATCAGTGTTTGGCGACCCACTAGCTATTACTTTTCCAGACCCTGATAACTCTAAAAATGAAACTCGTTTTCTTGTTTTTGGCGTATCAAAGTCTAACAAACTACTGGTGGTGTCCTATACAGAACGAAAAGGCACCGTAAGAATTATTAGTGCTCGCGAAGCAACGCGCTATGAACGGAGAATATATGAAGATGGCTAAGCATGATGAATTACGTCCCGAATATAAACGGGAAGAACTGGGCGAAGGTGTTCGGGGTAAATATTTCGAAGAGTACAATAAAGGTACAAATTTAGTATTACTGTCTCCAGATGTGGCAAAAGCATTTCCTACGGAAGAAGCAGTGAACCAAGCTTTACGTTCCTTAATTGAGATTGCACAACGGTCAGTCACCGACAATCAAAGTCAACCCATTTGAAGCTAACAGGATTAGGGTAAACTTAAATATAACTTTACCCTAATGGAATGTCCGCCCCATTTCATAAACGGCCTCAATGGTCATATCCTACAACTTTTTTAAGTGTTTGTAAGTTTGGAAATATAATAATATGCCTGCTATTACTCTAAAAGCTCATTATGATGGTCAACGTATTTTACTTGACGAACCGTTTGATTTACCTGTTAATTCTTCTTTAATGATAACGGTTTTACCAAGTTTTAATAATGAAAATGATCCGTGGGTTAATATCGCTACAAAAGGATTATCTGATGCTTATTCTGATAACGAACCAGAATATTCAGTAGAGAATATCAAACGATGAAAGAATGCGATATTGCCTTAACACCTATTCCGCAAGCTGATGGTGTAATAAAAAATCGTCCTGTAGTTATGCTTCTGCAAATGCCTGGCTTTGGCGATTTTCTTGTTTTATGAACACATTAAAATATTTAGCCGGTTACTCCACAACAGTTACTGATCAGGTTTATAAACTTATTGATAGTGACAAATTAGCTGATGTGCTCTTAAAAAAGTATCCGGTGAGCCACGCTATTAAAACGGATAAAGCGTTGTACAGTTATGTCATTGATATAAAGAATCAGTATCTTCGGCAATCAAATCCACTGAGCAAAGTGGTTTACGATGATAAAATTGATGTTGTCCATCAGGCTATAGGTTTGCACTCGTTTGTTTCCAGAGTGCAGGGGGGCAATTTAAAAGCCAAAAACGAGATACGGATTGGTTCGGTTTTTAAAAGTGCCGCCCCTGAGTTTTTACGGATGATTGTGGTCCATGAACTGGCTCATTTAAGAGAGAAAGAGCATAACAAGGCATTCTATAAATTATGTGAGTATATGGAGCCTAACTATCATCAATTGGAGTTTGATATGCGGCTGTATTTAACCCATCTGGATCTGGTCGGTAAACTTTACTGATGTTTATTTGAGTCGTTGAGCCAGAAATGAGTCTAGCTGATTTGCAAAAGCCTGTATATCCCGTGAATTAAGTGCTGCAGGCCCCCCTGTATCAATACCACTGGCTCGTAAGGTGTCCATAAAATCCCGCATGGTTAAACGATCTTTGATGTTTTCCCGTGTATAGCGTTCACCGCGTGGGTTAATAGCATGACCCCCTTTTTCAATGGCTTCATAGGCTAAGGGAATATCACTGGTAATCACAAGGTCGTCAGGTTTTAATCGCTTAACAATTTCATTATCAGCAACATCAAAGCCTGATTTGACTTGTAATGACGTAATGTACCGCGAGGGTGGCGTCTGAAGGAATTGATTCGCAACCAAAGTTGTTTGTATTTTAGTGCGATTAGCTACACGGTATAAAACTTCTTTGACCGCCTTTGGGCAGGCGTCTGCATCGACCCATATTTGCATCATATTATAAAGTGTTGTGTTATTTTTGGCTTACCGTCAACTCGTTAATAGTCCATTAAGGTTAGTTGTATTAACTTAAGCCACTATTCTACACAATTTAAAATCACAGTGAAGTCACGTATCAATAGTAAAGCGTGTCTTGGGTAAAATTAAATGAACAGCTTAACCTTAAAAAGAACAACAACCTCGAGGAGTCAGTTAATCGGTTTGATATTACTGAGTCTATTAACGAGCGGTTGTCAGCATTTAGGCATTTTTTCAAATGATGCTGAGCCGGTGGCTATCAATGCCGGTCGTGAAGTGCTTACCACATCAACTGAACTTGATGATTCCCATGAATTTCAGTTAGCGGATGATCAAAATATGATTGGTTTGATCGCTGCTGTTAAGACGCGTAAAGATGACACGTTATCTGATATAGCTAGACATTATGGTTTAGGTTATAACGATATCAGTATTGCTAATCCATCGGTTCCGCCTTGGACGCCCCCAGTAAATAGTCGTGTGATATTGCCGTTACAATTTATTCTTCCTAATGAGCCTCATAAAGGGATTATTCTTAACTTGGCCAATATGCGCTTGTTTTATTATCCCAAAAATCAACCTGATACGGTGTTTACCTATCCAGTCGGTATTGGTCGGCAAGGTTGGAATACCCCGATGGGATTAACCAGTATTGTCGATAAAAAAGCAAATCCAATTTGGGTAGTGCCTGATTCTATTCATAAGGAGCATGAAGATAAAGGTGACATGCTACCGGGTGTTGTACCTGCTGGACCCAATAATCCGCTGGGGCTTTATGCAATGCGTCTTGGGTTTCCAAGTTATCTTATTCATGGCACCAATAAGCCTTATGGTATTGGCATGCAAATTAGTCATGGTTGCGTGCAACTTTATCCAGAAGATATTGAGGTGCTTTTTAAAAATGCGTCTGTGGGCATGCCGGTTCGTATCATTCATGAACCCTATTTGACGGCTTGGGATCACGATATGCTTTATCTGGAAGCCAATGAGCCATTACAAAAATGGGAGCAGAATAAGGCACAACTAAAAAAGAAGTTATTAAAACAATTACAGCAGATCAGTGCCAAGAGAAAGGTTTCAATTGATTGGACTCGGGTAGATGAAATTCTTGAGCGGGCCGATGGTATTCCTACACCTATTCTGACCAATAGCCCGGATGAATCAGCCATTCTAGCGAATGCGGTGCAATGGGAGCACCCTGAGCATTTATATAATCAACCGGTTGTCAGTGAATTAAAGGATAGCGACTGGGCGATTTTGGTGGCCAGTTTTGATAATGAAGCAGAGGCACAAAAACTGGCAACCATGCTTAATCATCAGGGCCCCATGATTCCTTCCCGCAAGGTTCAAAATAATAAAGACTATCAGGTGATTGCGGGACCTTTCAAAAACAAGAAGGAAGTCATTGCGGTTTCAAAGCGGATTAAAATGGATTTTGAGATGGATGTTAAGGCTTTAAATCCGGGGACAGTTTCAGTTGATTGAGACTATAATTAAGCTTTATGCTTACACAATAATAGGTTTAATCATTTCGTGCAGAACAAGATGCGGATGTGTTTGAAGTTATTAGGGTGGTGGCAATTTAAATTACAGTTTAAGGCCGTACCGTTGACTTCACAAAAAATATTATCTGATCAGTTCATTAGTCTCGCTCATGGGAATGGCGGGCGCTTAATGCGAGAGTTAATTGAGCAACTTTTTGCTCGTCATTTAAAAAATGATTTATTAGATACCGATACTGACGCCGCCTATATCCCTTTAAATTTACACGGGGGTGATATTGTAGTAACCACTGATGGTTTTACAGTCGAACCGTTGGAGTTTCCTGGCGGCAATATTGGTAGTTTGGCGGTGCATGGTACGGTGAATGACTTAGCGGTGTCAGGGGCAACACCTTTGTATTTAACCTTGAACGCCTTTGTCGAAGAAGGCCTGGAAATAGCCTTGCTTGACCGGATTGTCCAAAGCATGGCGAAAGCTTGCCAGGAGTGTGGCGTAAAAATAGTCGCAGGTGATACTAAAGTCCTAAAGCGAGGGCAGGGTGGCGGTGTATATTTTGCAACCACGGGGATTGGTCAACGTTCGTCATCGTTAACATTAGGTATCAAGCAGATAGAACCCGGTGACTTGATCTTATTGAGTGGTACAGCGGGCGACCATGGTACAGCTGTGATGTTGGCACGTGAGCAATTTGGTTTATCTGGGAGTTTGAAATCTGATGCGGCGAGTGTGTTGCCTATCACTCAAGCATTAATTAAACACCCTGGGTTACGATTCATGCGTGATCCAACCCGAGGAGGAATTGCTACCATTGCTCACGAAATCGCTAAATCGACTCTATCTGGCGTGCGTTTTTATGAGAGTAAAATCCCTATTAATGAGTCTGTTAAGGCCGTGGCAGAAATGTTGGGCTATGATCCTTTATATATGGCGTGTGAAGGACGTGTTCTAGCGGTCATTGATCCCCTTGAGGCAGAGCAGGCGCTTCAGGATTTGCATGGCTTAGGTTATCTTGAGGCAGCGATTATTGGTCGTATAGAAAAGGGGCCGGCTTATGCGCTAATCGAAACGGTGCTGGGCGGCGAGCGTATTTTACAAGAGCTGGAAGAAGACCCTTTGCCACGTATTTGTTAGAAAGTAATTTTATCCCCCCTACGTTATATTTCCTATCGATCAACTTAATTGGTACTGGTGTCGCCATTTACTATTAGTTGAGTCATAGCTGTAGTCTATATTTCTTGATTTTCTCATTAATTTCTACGACCATCATAGTGCTGTTAGGGAGATAGCGCTATTAAACGATTACTTTTTAGCCAAAAGTACTTTAGTTAAGGTCGTGTAAAATGGCTTATATTTTATAGGATTTCAGTCACTAAATCAGGGTAGCTTAGTCAGTATGCGCGTTATTGCTATTGTGAAATTGTTTGTTAATGTTAGTATTGCATCCCTTGATTATATTTAAATTGAAAACCAGTGATTTAATGATAGGCATTTATTGTATGCAACTAAGAATATTAGCAAATAGACGGTTTATATTGGATTTGAGTGAGTTATTTCTTTCATTTAAAAGTAAAGTAAATAATCCGGCTGACTTAAGTCTTTATCCTAACGTTTTTAAACCAAGATGTTTTAATTTGCCTAAGTATTTATTGGTTTTTCTTATGCTGGGTTTTCAAAGTCAAACGCTGTTTGCTGAGGAAAAGGTTCCTGAAATACTGAGTTCAGCGAGTGGCAGTGAACCAGAGGATAGTCAAAAAAAGCCTAAAGAAGAAGCTTCTGATAGTGCATTGATAACACATGAATCAACGGGTTTAGAAAATGAAATTACTGCGATTATTGCGACAAAACAGCACCCCTATTTGAAGAGATCAGATTTTCAGAATCGGGCTGAAGATCTCGAAGCCTTATATAAACTGGCTGGTTATAAGTTGTTATGGTTAGCTGATTCTCAAGCGGATAAAAATAGAGCTGATGTATTAAAGTTACTGGAAGATGCTGCTTTCAATGGGCTAGATTCTGCTGACTATGATAGTCAGGTTTTTCAAAATAAATTGCCAACAGAGTCGGTTATTGATAGTAATGATTATAAGCAACTAGCGCTTTATGATACGGCTATCAGCTTATCCTTGATACGATATTTGCATGATTTACATTATGGTCGTATCAATCCAAAAGGAATTAATTTTAATCTTAAATTAAGAGAAAAAAAGCTGATTGATTTACCTACGGTTATTAATTCAAGTGTGAATCAATCCAATATTGCTGAACTGCCTGATCGGGTAGAACCAAAATTAAAGCAGTATCAAAAGTTAAAACAGGCATTAAATACCTATTTGTTAGCATCTAAAAGTTTTATCCCGCATAGTTTTGTGTTTACTAAGCCAATTAAGCAAGGTGAAGCTTTTCCAAAGTCCCAGGAGTTAGAGCGTTTTTTAATGGCATTAGGAGACTTGCCCAATGAGAGTACAGGCTCATCGAAGGAAACTAATCAATACACTCGCAAACTTGTTTTGGGAATTAAAAAATTTCAATCTCGACATGGAATTGAGCCAGATGGCGTGTTGGGTAAAAGTACGATTGCAGAGTTAAATACACCACTCAGTGAGCGCGTAACCCGAATCGAGTTGGCCATGGAACGACTTCGATGGCTGCCTGAAATGAGTTCTGGAGCCACTATCATTG
Organism: uncultured Methylococcaceae bacterium; assembly: GCA_903859415.1. Classification (GTDB taxonomy): domain Bacteria; phylum Pseudomonadota; class Gammaproteobacteria; order Methylococcales; family Methylomonadaceae; genus Methylobacter_C. Next base: position 18,941 of record CAIOMN010000260.1, on the reverse strand, counting down.
TTAATATACCCGCCTTTCAATTATGGGCTTATGATGATATTAACGATTTCGAGACAAATATTCCTAATATGAGAGTCGTCGTCGGTAAGGCATTGAAGAATGAAACGCCGGTATTGATGGCAGAAATGCGTTTTATCGATTTTATGCCCTATTGGAATGTCCCCTACAATATAGTCAAGAAAGAAATATTACCCAAGTTAATGCAGAATCCGGGTTATTTAGCCAGTGAGAATATGGAGCTGGTTTCTACTTTCGGAAATGAGAGTAAAGCGGTTGCTTTTAGTGCAGGGACAATTTCGGGACTGAATCAAGGTACCGTGAGAGTCAGGCAGCGTCCGGGCAAGAAAAATGCTTTGGGTAAGGTCAAGTTTATATTTCCAAATAAAAGCGATGTGTATCTGCATGATACACCTTCTCGGTCTTTGTTTAGTCGGTCACGTAGAGACTTTAGTCATGGTTGCGTCAGGGTACAAAATCCAGACCAATTGGCTGAGTTTGTGCTGAAAAATCAGTTAAGTAAAGAGGCTATAGAGGAAGCGTTACAAACTCAAAAAACACGTAGGGTGGTTTTGAAGAAATCCATTCCTGTGTTGTTTTTCTATTCGACGTCATTCATTGATCAACACGGTAACCTGGCTTTTTATCCAGATGTTTATGGGTATGATGCGGTTTTACAGGAGGAACTGAAAAAGTCTGTTGATTTGTCTGATCAGGAGATGATTGCTCCACCGCCTCCAGCGGTTGTCGCTTTAGATCCGTTTGGAACGACTAACAATCCTGAAATTGATAAGGCAAGCGATAAAGAGCCGTAGTTATTTAGGTGGTTTAAAGGTTTTATTTTACCAGTTTCTAATATCGCCAGTATCCAGGTGTACAAAATTATTATAAGGATAATAGCCTACACCCCCTCTGGCCATTGATAGGGCTGCATTTTTAATGGTTCTTGCTTCTAAGCCTTCAACTCTTATGTCAATAGCTCTTCCTTGCATGTGGAAGCTATGTTCTGCGACTCTATTACTGTGTTTGCGAAGCTCAGCATTAGTGGTGGGAGACCGATAACCGGAGACGATATGAAAAGGTTTGATGATTCCAAGGGTTTCTTTTAAATCATGTAATTGATCTAAAAGTGCAGTATCTATCGGGTGAATATCATCTGTGTGACAGTCGCGAAGCAGATAATTAATTTCGTTCAGAGCATCCTTAATATATCTACCGTTTTCGAAATAGGTTAGCTTTATTAATTTATCGCCGGTTTGAGTATGTTCAAAAGACAGTGTTTTGTAAATTGCAGGGTCCTGAGGTTGTAAACGGCTTTCATTCTGGAAAGTACTCTGATGTTGTCTTGGCTCTTTATGTGATTTATGTCTGTAAATACGACCATGGCCGTATTTACCTGGTTTTATGATGTCTCTTATTGCGGCTGATGCTATCTCAGAACCACTGAACGCTAACAAAGATCCACAGGCGATTTGTTTAAGAAATTTTCTTCTTGAGGCAATTTTACTTTCTTGGTCAATAGTCTTTGTTTGGTGGTCTTTGTTCATAAAATAGTCTCAGATATCACTTTGTATTATATTTTCCACCATATAGTCTTAAATTAATCTTAAGTGAAAATTAATAGCCCCAGTTATTTTTGAATCAATTCCAGTTTACTATTTAATCTGTTGATCTATTGGTGCAGGTTCTGCTATATATACTGATGCTTACTGTAAATTATTACCATTAACGATATATTAATAACGGAGTTTAGACATGAGTGGAAAAATAGCTAAACCATCGACTTATCTAACCGAAGTTAAAGCGCTTTCTGATCGAATTGTTAAAGCACAGCAACCGATTCGAATTCTTGATGCCATTAAGTGGGACGATAGTATTAAACATGAGTTTTTTAAAGGCAATTGTAAGTCTCTGCCTTCTGTTACAACTGACTATTATAATAATCGTCCTTTGGGTTTTGATCCGGCTGAAAAAAAGCTGGAGTTTTATCAGATTGAGCGAGATTTAGTGCGTAAGCTGGGGCAGTTAAATCCTCTTAGCGTCATCATGCGGCGAATTAGTAGGGAATATCAGGATGTGGTTTGTATGCTTGAAGCGCGTGGAACCCCTTCGTTTTCAAATATCTCTCAGGAGTTATATGGCTCTTCTCAGGATGTTTTTCATGTAGGCGATCCGACCATTGCGAACTTGGGTAGTATGATGGAGGGAACTTTATCCCAGTTAATACAAATTGATTCATTAGACGAAGATCCTAAAACGATTAATGCAAAAGATGCCGTGGCCATTCTAAATGAAAAAATAGAAAGTGTCTTTCCTGGGGATGGCTTGCGAGCAATGTTGAGTGATGGTATTTTGGCTGATGCAGCGGCAGGTACTGATTATGTAAAGTTACGTGCTGATGCGTTTTTTAATATGCGTGATTTGCGAGTCCTTGAAGTTCATGAAATATGGGTGCATTTGGGGACGACATTAAATGGACTTGCGCAACCTTATTGTACTTTCTTAGGAAAGGGGCCACCATCTGCGACAGTGACCCAAGAGGGCCTCGCTGTATTGATGGAGATATTAACGTTTAGTTCTACACCGCATCGGTTGATGCGTTTAATTAATCGGGTACGTGCTATCACTCTGACTGAAGAAGGTGCCGACTTTATGGATATATTTAATTTCTTTAGAGAAAAAGGCCTGGATGAGGAAGAAAGTTATATGCTAAGTAGCCGGGTTTTTAGAGGCAGCACTTCGGATGGATTACCTTTTACTAAAGATTTGACTTATCTCAAGGGGTTTGTACTGACCTATAATTTTATGAGATTAGCGGTCAGTAAAGGCAAGCCTGATCGAATTCCATTGCTGTTCTGTGGTAAAACAATGATTGAAGATATGAAGGTTTTGGTTGATTTAGTTGAAGAAGGGACAGTGATCGCACCCCATTTCTTGCCACCCCAGTTTAAAGATTTAATGGGCTTGTCTTCCTGGTTGAGTTTTAGTCGTTTTATGACATCGCTTAACTTTCGTCAACTTGAGCAAGATTACGCTAATATTTTGTAATTCTTTAAAATAATAAACCATGGAGTTATGAATGATGCCAAGCCAGTTTTTACGGTATTATTTATAACTTCATGCTTTTAGATCTACTAAGCTTCTTAATAGTTAGGGTTAATAATTTATCGTTTCGACATTAATGTTATTCCCTCTCTTCTTTTGGAATAAAACACTATACAGATGAAAGATAAATTATTGACCTCTTTTAACGCTCTATCAAAAGATGAGCAGACTATTATGCTGGTTTTATCGGTTATTTATGCGCCTATAGGGCAATCTAACTTACAAACACTTTTGAAAACATTAGCCTGTTTTGATATCAAAAGTTTAGCCGTGCTTGACAAGCCTTTACGGGAGAAATTACTTAAAACTAACTTGATTGTAGTGATTCCTGATGGTTGGCGATGTAATGAAGATTTTGCCGAGTATCTGATGAGGTTGGCAACTGAAGAAGTGTGGTTTAACAAACTGGCTCAATTTCTTATTGCCCAGCCTGGGTATTATTATCCCGCTAGAACGGAAGTCTTTCATGCTATAAAGCAGCTACGTATCTTTTTATATCAAGGTAATGACACGGCTTTCGCAGCTAATATCGAACGTTTTTATAGTGATTACCCACAAACTTTTTCTCTTTACATCAACAAAATATTTTTTAAAGATTATTGCGTTGAATGGTTCACCTCATTATCGGATTCTATTAAATCACTGGTATTAAGTTATTATTTAAATGACAGTCATTTACTTTTAAGAGATGTATCATTTCAATTTCAATTACTCGAAACATTTTTTGGTTCGGCAAAACATGATAATCCTGTCATAGTTCATGCAGTGATTGAAGCGCGCTTACTTCGTGGTGATTTTACAGATGCAGAAGCCTGGTTAGAAGGTGATTTTTCAGCAGATGGATTGAAATTACTAGGAGCCTTATATTTTTTACGTAATCAAAATGATCAGGCGATTAGTTTCTTTCAATTGGCGCTTAAAGCCTATAAAAAAGAAACAGGAAAACGTAATATTAATTTAGGGGGGTTGCACGGTTATTTTTTTAATTTGGCGTTACTCCGTAGTCGTGACTTTAATAATATAAAGCTATTAAGACAACAAGCACTGTTAACCGCTAAGCAAGGTTTCCAAAATCAGTTCTGGTGGCTAAATTTAGCTTTATTGGAGATTGTTGATATTTTTCAAAGTAAATCTTCAATCGAGAAAACTACTTATTTATTGAACAATAAAAAAAGTCCCATTGATCAATTGTTTCAAGCGTTATTACTCTTTTGGATAGGTGAGATTGAAAATATTAAAAGTGAGAGCAGAGATGTCTTATTAACAGAATTATTTAAGTTCTGTCAGCAAGCTCAACAATTGGGTTATGTTTGGTATGCGTGTATTAGCGCGACATTATTGGAACGTTTGAATTATAAAAACAAGCATTGCCAGTTGATAGCCAAGCAATACGCAACGTTGCCCTTTGTTGCGCTTATCGATTTATTACCTCAAGTGTCTGCCTGGCAAAGGGCGTTAGAGGCATTAAGTCAACTGAGCGTTAATCCTGACGCGGTTGTTCAAAAAGAGCTACGGCTAATTTGGTCATTAAGTTTGATAAATAATGAAATCAGTTTGGAGCCTAAAGAGCAACGATCCGGTAAAGGCGGGCGGTGGACAAAAGGCAGAGTTGTTGCTTTAAAAAGGCTTTACCATAACATGGATGAATTTGATTATTTATCTGAGCAGGATCGTCGTATGTGTGCGCACATACAAATTGAGAAAGACACTGATTATTATGGCTATTATTCAAAGGAAATCTATGTAGTAGCAGGTAGTGCCATTCTAGAAGCGGTTGGACACCCTTTTATATATTGGAATAATCAGGAGTCATCTGAAGTTCCGGTTAACATCAGTTTGGTTGAGCCACAATTACTTGTTAAGGAGCAACAAGAAAAGCTTCATATTTCGTTAATCCCCCAACTGACTCATCAGAAAATAATAGCTCAAAAGTCAGCAAATAATGGTCTGTTAATCTATGTGATTAATAATTCACATCGTCAAGTTGCCGAAATACTTGGCAAGAAGGGCTTGACGGTTCCCGTCACTGCTCGGCAGCAAGTCATTGATTCAATCGCTTCGATTTCTTCCATGTTGACAGTGCAATCGGATATTAGTGGAATATCAAGTTACGCATTAACAGTTGATTCCGATAGTCGGTTACATGTTCATCTACAGCCGGTAGGGCAGGGCATCCAAATAGAAATTTTTGTGCAACCCTTTAATGACGGGGGTCCGCTTTATCTTCCAGGCACTGGGGGTGTCACGGTATTAGCAGAAATTGATGGAAAGCAATTGCAAACAACGCGTGATTTTGATTTAGAGAATCAATATTTAGATCAGGTTTTAAAGGGATGTTCCTGTTTATATGCGACCAAAGAACCTAAGTGGCAATTGGATGACCCAGAGTCTTCTCTCGAAGCATTGTTGCAATTGCAGTCGCTCGGTGATTTTGCTCTCCTTGAATGGCCAAAAGGTAAGAAGATCAAGCTCAGTCGTGAAATTGGTTTGTCGCAAGTACAGTTTTCGGTACGTAAAGAAAAAGACTGGTTCAGCGTTGAAGGAAGTTTAGAGGTTGATGGTGATCAAGTCTTGGATATGCAGCGATTAATGAACCTTTTAAATACTTCATCAAGTCGTTTTCTTAAGCTGGAAGATGGGCAGGTTTTTGCTCTTACTCAAGAGTTACGTAAACGCTTGGATGATTTATCAGGTTTAGGTGAGGTACAGAAGGATAAAGTACGATTTCATCCATTAGCTGCCCTGGCTTTGGATGAAATTACAGCAGGTATGGAGATAACAGCGAGTAAACCCTGGAAAGATCAATTATCAAGACTCAATGAAATGGGTGATTTAAACCCTAAGGTACCTTCTACTTTACAAGGCGAGTTAAGGAGTTATCAGTACGAAGGTTTTCAATGGATGATGCGTTTAGCTCATTGGGGGGCAGGAGCCTGTTTAGCAGATGATATGGGTTTAGGTAAAACGGTTCAGGCATTGGCTTTAATTTTAGCACGTGCGCCTCAAGGCCCTACATTGATACTAGCGCCTACTTCAGTCTGTATTAACTGGTTAGAAGAAGTACAACGTTTTGCGCCAACACTTAACGCCTATCAATTTGGGAGTGGAGCTAGGCAAGAAATGTTAGATAACGCAGGGCCCTTTGATTTAATAGTGTGTAGTTACGGCCTATTACAAACAGAAGCCGATCGGTTAACACAAAAGAATTGGCATACTTTAGTCGCTGATGAAGCGCAAGCCATTAAAAATGCACTGACTAAACGGTCTAAAGCGGCCATGTTATTGCAAGCAGACTTTAAGTTGATTACTACCGGCACGCCTATTGAAAATCATTTAGGCGAGTTGTGGAATTTATTTAACTTCATAAATCCAGGGTTGTTAGGGTCTTTGCAGAAATTTAACGAACGTTACGCTCAGGCCATTGAAAATCAGCAGGATCATGAGATACAGCAACGATTGAGGAAGCTGTTAAGGCCGTTTATCTTACGAAGACTTAAAAACGACGTATTAACAGAGTTACCGCCACGAACTGAAGTAACCTTGCATGTAGAGTTAAGTTCGGAAGAGCGTGCGCTTTATGAAGCTTTACGTCGAAATGCTATGCAGACCATGATGACAAATACAGAGCAGCCCGGGCATAAGCAATTGAAAATATTGGCAGAAATTATGAAGTTGCGACAGGCTTGCTGTCACCCAAGATTAGTCATGGAAGGCAGTCTTTTGAGTAGTTCTAAATTACAGGCATTTGAAGAATTGGTTGATGAGCTGTTAGATAACCGTCATAAAGCGTTAGTGTTTAGCCAGTTTGTTGGACATTTGAGATTAATTCGAGAGTTGTTAGATAAAAAAGGTATTCAATATCATTATTTAGATGGTTCAACACCGGTTCCCCAGAGAAAGAAAGCGGTAAACCTATTTCAATCGGGGGATGGCGATCTGTTTTTAATAAGCTTAAAAGCCGGCGGGACAGGTTTAAACCTAACTGCAGCTGATTATGTTATACACATGGATCCCTGGTGGAATCCCGCTGTAGAAGATCAGGCTTCAGATCGTGCGCATCGTATGGGGCAAAAACGACCGGTTACGGTTTATCGCCTAGTCGCAAAAGATACGATTGAAGATAAAATCGTAGATTTACATAAGCATAAGCGTGATTTAGCAAATAGTTTGCTTGAAGGTGGAGATATCAGTGGAAAAATGTCAGTTGAGGATATGATGGCATTAATAAGCGATATTGATTAGAGGACAAGTGAAATAAACAATATCAGACAAAGGTATCTTAATGCGAAAGAAATTGATAAGTGAGCTTGAAACAAAGGGTACTACCCCTGAACTAGACTTCTTAGACATAGAGAAACTGGCTCAGGTTGAAATCAGCTCTGAGTGTAAGGATCAGCCGATTGAGTTTGCCTTATTGGCGGGAAATAATACAGGTTGGAAGGCTGCAGATGTGGGTCATCAAGTGATACGGCTTGTTTTTGATGACCCTCAGACGATAAAGCGTATTGTGCTTTTATTTGATGAGTTCGAAGTAGCTCGCACTCAAGAATTTGCATTGCTTTGGCGCAAGGATAAGGAGACTGACTTTCAAGAAATTCTACGGCAACAGTTTAATTTTAGTCCACCGTTGACTACTCGGCAACTTGAGTCTTATACGGTTGAACTTAATCATGTTAAAGAGTTTGAATTAAGGATTATTCCTGATATTGATGGAAATGAATCTTTGGCAAAATTAACTCAGTTACGTCTTTATGAAGCGTAATAGTTTTTAACTTCTTTTGTCTACGGACTATTCTTCACATGTGCTCATTTTGAAGTATGTGGGCACACCAAATAAAATAAATATAAATAAGAATTAATTCTTTTTGTTATTGTCTTAGCTGCTAAGAACGCAGTTAATGCGTCTCTTATAAAAAATTTTGTTATTTATTGCGTTGTCCAGTTTACTATTGGACAACATTTGTGATTAATAATAGAGCTGATTATGGCTGTTATTCGTGTAATAATTAACTAAAATATCAATTGGTTATATCTTAATATATTTACTGAGTGGATGGTTTTAGCTGAGTTTATGTGGGATTTATTTTAGCTTTAATACAGGATTTTAATTATTTTGTTCATGTTTTGTAAAACTATACTTTGACAATATTGTTTCTAGTTGATACATTATTGTTAAGTGATTAGTAAATAGATTGTTAATAGCTAGTTTATTAGTGGTGTTACTTGATCATAGTTGAAGTTATTAAAAATTTCGTAGCTGATGAGGATTTATTTATTAAATCTACGGTTGCTTAAATATTTAACACACTCTGTTTGCGAGGATTTGGCGTTATGGCTTATTTAAATACACAGTTGTCAAAACAAGAATTAGGGGTTGTTGTAGATGGTTTTAGTCTAATTCAAACAGAACAGTCTACGATCGAAGTTATTGAGACTGTTGCTGAGGTTGGAGAAAATAGTAATTTCTATATAGCCAGTCAGTTAAAAAATGAAAAGTCTAAGTTAATCAGTTCTCTTTCACAATTTCCTGTCACTGCTTTATGGTTACTCAACCAGTATGAACAAAGTGTAGCATCAGGTAGCAGTCAAGAGGATGATGTAACTCTGGATTCTGAGATAACAACTGACATATCGGAAATTAGTAAATATTTTTATGCATTATCTGTTAAACCATTAACTGACGCCTCTTATGCTGCAGACAAACAAAATTTAACAACAGCTTTAGAGTTGTTTCCCTATTCATTCCACGACTTAATAAAATTAGTAGACGTTATTGTTTATGCCTATAAGTTTAGAGGGCTTTGTTATCAGCCTAGTATACATATGGTGGATCAGAAATCTGATGTGGTACTTAAGCGTTTAGAAGGAGTGAACTCTCGTAATCGAGGTAAAGATTCAAGTTGGGCCGATTTAGTTTACTCATATGATGAACAATTTCTTTTCTTAACGAGTACTGAGATGCATAAGTACTTCTCTGAGTTAGTGTTATCAGAGCACATGTGGTTAAAATTAAGACAGAAAATAGCCTCAGCTAACTCTCGGTTAGTATTATTTATTGCTAACCAATATAAAGGCAGTTTTTTAGATTTTGATGATCTGGTTCAAGAAGGTCAAACGGGTTTGCTAAAGGCCATTGATAGATTTGATTATCGATTGGGATTTCAGTTTTCAACTTATGCGGGTTATTGGATTAGGCAAGCGATCTCAAGAGCATTATCTAGAAGTGAAAGAGTTGTTCGTGTGCCCTGTGGACAAGTTGCTAATATAAATAAGGTATTTCGCGGTAAGGACGAGTTTGTTGTTAGAGAGGGAAGAGAGCCTAATTTAAATGAATTAGCGGATTACACAAAGCTATCCTGTCAGGAAGTGAGTTCAATTTTGTCTATTTCACAAACGGCTATGTCTCTAGAAGGTTCTGAAGATGATGAGGAGAGTTCATTTTCTCCAATTGATTTTCTTGAGCAACAAGTTTTTACTTCGTCATTTATGAAAATTGCCCAAACAGATCTAGAGGGGCTGCTAAATAAAGCCATTAAAATGCTTAATCCTAGAGAAGCAAAAATTATTTCGTGTCATTTTGGTGTTGATACAGAGAATGCAATGACTTTGCAAGAGATAGGTATAGAGCTCAATTTAACTAGAGAACGTGTAAGACAAATTCAGGTTATAGCGCTTGATAAAATAAGACGTAGCTTTGGGGATCAATTGTTAGCATTTTTATAATGTACAAAATTCATAAAGATAGTTAAGATTTAATCCTACTTTAAGGGTAGGATAAGAAAGAAATAATTTAAGACTGATGATAGGGTAACGTGGAAACATCGAGTTTTGGATGCTGCTGTAGGTAATTGCAACACTACTATTGACTCATTAAGGGTCAGGGGATTAAACCATGAAAAAATATATACTGAATGCGCTTCTCTGGAGTGTTGTTTTATCCGGTGCATTTTTGATATTTAACCGCGTAAACACGACGCCGCCAATTGATGAATCAATTGCTTATTCAGACTTCATTGTTAAGGTGAAGAATAAGCTTGTTGAAAGAGTAGAAATGACAGGCCAAACGATTAAACTTCGTACTTCTGATGGCCAAAGTTATGAAACCTATAATCCTAATGACCCTCATTTAATAGATGATCTTTTAAGTGCAGGTGTACAGGTAAGAACTAAGCCACCGGCTCAGCAGTCGCTGTTTATGCAGCTGTTTATTTCTTGGTTCCCAATGTTGCTATTAATTGCAGTTTGGATCATTTACATGCGTAAGACCCAAGGTGGCGGTATGGGAGCAAACGGTTTTGGAAAGAGCAAAGCCAAATTACTTGAAGAAGATAAGCTGAGTGCCAAATTTGTTGATGTCGCAGGCTGTGAAGAAGCAAAAGAAGAGGTGACCGAGTTGGTTGATTTCTTGGCAGATCCACAAAAGTTTCAAAAGCTGGGTGGAAAAATTCCTCGTGGTATTTTAATGGTAGGCCCTCCAGGAACTGGTAAAACTCTATTAGCAAGAGCCATAGCGGGTGAAGCAGGTGTTAAGTTCTTTACTGTCTCAGGTTCTGATTTTGTAGAAATGTTCGTAGGTGTGGGTGCTTCAAGGGTAAGAGACATGTTTGCCCAAGCTAAAGAACATGCGCCTTGTATTATTTTTATAGATGAAATTGATGCTGTTGGTCGCCAACGTGGTGGAGCAGGCATGGGTGGCGGTAATGATGAACGTGAGCAAACGCTGAACCAATTACTGGTTGAAATGGATGGCTTTACAGGTAACGAAGGAGTGATTGTCATTGCCGCAACCAACCGTGCAGATGTATTAGATAAAGCCTTGTTAAGACCCGGTCGTTTTGATCGTCAAGTCAATGTTGGATTGCCTGATGTTCGCGGTCGTGAGCAAATCTTGAATGTTCATATCAAAAAGGTACCAGCTGCAGAGGATGTTAACTTAAAAGATATCGCTAGAGGAACGCCTGGTTTCTCGGGTGCAGAGTTAGCTAACGTGGTAAACGAGGCAGCCTTATTTGCAGCAAGATCAAACAAAGCTCAAGTCAACATGAGCGATCTTGAAAAAGCTAAAGATAAGATATTAATGGGTGCTGAGAAACACACCATGGTTATGACTGAAGATGACAAGTTGCTTACTGCTTATCATGAAGCAGGTCATTGTATCGTGGGTGAATTATCTCCTGATCATGATCCAGTTTACAAAGTCAGCATTATGCCAAGAGGTAGAGCTTTGGGTATTACGATGTTCTTACCTGAAAGAGATCAGTACAGTGCCAGCAAACGTAAGTTAGAAAGTCAAATAGCCAGTTTATTTGGTGGCAGAATTGCGGAATTAATGATTTATGGAGGAGACAGAGTTACTACTGGAGCTTCTAATGATATAGAACGTGCAACAGAGTTGGCTCGTAACATGGTAACTCGTTGGGGATTTTCGGATAAATTGGGTCCTTTAGTTTATGGCGAAGAAAATGGTCAGCCATTTATGGGTTACCCTGGTTCGCAAGGTAGCAAGGTTTCAAGTACGGTTGCTCACCATATCGATGAAGAGATTCGTGCTTTTATCGATTGTAACTACCAACGCGCTGAAACTATTTTGCAAGAAAACATCAGTATACTTCACAACATGGCAGATGCTTTGATGAAATGGGAAACGATAGATAAAGATCAAATCGATGATTTGATGGCAGGAAAAGATCCTCGTCCTCCCAAAGAAGATGCTGAGCCTAGTAAACCTATTTTTTCAAAGCAGGAAAAAGTTGATATTACGAAACATATAAAAACAAATATCAACAAAAATAAACCTGCCGGACAAGTTTGAGGTGCGCTCATTTATGGGGAGGCTATTAGCCTCCCTTTTTTTTATAAAATACTAGCCTTTCCCGCGTGTTCGTGTTCGGGTAGGTGATTTGTCTTTGGTTGTTTCCATTGAATCAAAGCGTTTTTCAATAAACTGAATAATCAAGTCAGCAATATCTTTTTGGCTTGCCGCTTCGATACCTTTCAAACCTGGTGAAGAATTAACTTCCATAATCACTGGGCCATGGTTTGAACGTAACATATCGACACCACACACATTAAGCCCCATTATTTTTGCAGCACGAACCGCTGTAGAGCGTTCTTCTGGTGTTAACTTAATTAACTCGGCACTACCGCCTCGATGGAGATTCGAACGAAACTCACCTTCTAAAGCTTGTCTCTTCATTGATGCAACGACTTTATCACCTACTACAAAGCATCTTATATCGCTGCCACCGGCTTCTTTAATAAATTCTTGAACCATAATGTTGGCATTAAGTCCCATAAAAGCTTGAATAACACTTTCGGCCGCATTATGAGTTTCTGCCAAAACAACGCCAATTCCCTGAGTGCCCTGTAACAGTTTAATTACTAAAGGTGCGCCACCGACTTGGGAAATTAAATCTTCAATATCATCCGGGTTATTGGCAAAGCCTGTTACCGGTAAACCAATACCTTTTCTGGCTAATAACTGAACAGATCGTAACTTGTCTCTGGAGCGAGAGATAGCGACCGATTCGTTTAATGGAAAGACATTCATCATTTCGAATTGTCTCAGTACAGCTGTTCCATAAAAGGTGACAGAGGCGCCTATACGTGGAATAACGGCGTCAAACTTGGTTAAATCTTCGCCTCGATAATGTATAGAGGGATTATGCGATGTAATATTCATATAGCAGCGTAACACATCTAAAACGCGCACTTCATGTCCTCGTGCATGCGCAGCCTCAACCAGTCTGGAGGTTGAATAGAGTTTTGGGTTGCGCGATAAAATAGCAATTTTCATGGTTTCTCGAATGAATATTAAGATTGTGCATATTTTGGCACGAAATAAACTATCAAGCACCAGAATTACTGTTTTAATATTAACTTTGGAGTAACTTTATCATTTGAAGTGAGTTACTTATGAAGCTAGCGGATGCAGATTTTTCTAAAGATGAATTAACTGTCCTGTCCAGAAAAAATGGGTAGATGCAGAAAAGAGTGATTTATTTGATGTATTGGAATATGTGTTCAACAGTGAGATTAAACCTATAAGCAGAGAAGGTAGGGGTTCTGATGATTGCTTACAATTGAGTTAGCTTAATAAGCTCTGTCGTTTGTCGGCGTATGTTAACAGCAACCGCTGAGTCCAATTGCTTTAACCAGCGGTCAGGTATCTGTTGAACTCCGTATTTTGCTCCCGCAAGCATTCCAGCCAATGCCCCGGTTGTATCTGCATCACCACCTTGATTAACGGTTGCAATCAAACAGGATTCAAAGCTGTCTGTGCTAAAAAAATAATGCAAAACTGTTTGCACTGTATCGACAATATAGGCAGAAGCTTTGCCCAAATAAGGCGTATAAGAGAATTGGCTATACTGATTAAGCAACGCATCGGATTCCTGCTGACATGCATCACTGTCACCCAAGGTAATTAAATGCTTGACTATCAGACCCAATGTTAACGTTGCAGCATCAGATAAGGGATTATTGTGAGTAATATGGCTTTGTTGTAAGCTCCATAGCCTAAAAAGATCTGGTCTATTTAATGTCGCCAGCACCACAGGCAGATTCCGCATACAAGCGCCGTTTCCTGCATCATCATCGCGAGGTAAACCATATAGTTCACCACTATCCCGATAGCGCATAATCCCACGTCTACAGGTATTCCCTATATCTGGAGGGTTACTTGCAAGCCAGGTGACAAAGTTATCAGCAACGGCCTCAATATTCCAATCCATGTGGTCTATAATAGCTTGTCCTAATGCAAGTGACATTTGGGTATCATCAGTTATTTGTCCTGCTTCTAGGCCCAGCCAACCACCGCCAATAATATTTCGATGAACCCCATGGCGTTTTTGGATTTGTTTCGGAGTCATAAATTCTACTGTTGCACCCAGCGCATCACCGCAGGCAAAACCTAAATAAGCGCCTAGCGCTCTGTTTAGCAGGTGTTCGTTTGTCATGTTTTATCTCTCTAGTTTGACTTTATAATCACCACCAATGACCAAATATTCGGCTTCACCGTGCAAGGCATGATGCGGTAATAATTCATTGAAAAATACCAGTTTAACCATCGGCACGTTTACTTCCAGAATATAAGCGCCGAACTCACTGGCAATACTGCGACGGTCGGTAAAAGAAACCAGACTGTTTAAGCGCACGATTTTATGGTGTTTATCTTCCCCTTGAACCAGACAATGATCCTCCAGAGAGTTAACGCCACGATATAGTGTTTTATGCGTTGCCGACGGAAACTGAAAGTGTTCAATAATCCATTGACAGTATTCGTAAAGAAGATCAAGTTGCATATATATACAATTGTTGTGATAACGACTGTTCATCTTTTCTTCGATATACATAACCCAGTCTTTACAGTTAAAACTGGCAATTCGCTGTTTATGAAAATTAGGAAATAACCCAAAACGGCTTTCTACCCAGCCTTTAAAAACTGCACCTTGGGCGTTGTTTGAGTCCACCCCCCAATCCTGAATCAGTTTAAGATAGCTATTCCGGTACCGTCGTCTCCCAGAAGCATCATCCCGGAGCCTTTGTTCTGATTCAAAGCCGAACACTACACACATATAGTCCTGAAATATTCGCCCACACTCCTCGCGTGTCGATTGACTAAGCAATTGCTCAAACAAACCTGACGCAGATTCACGGGTGCCGGCAATACGAAGAGGTTTGGGTGTTTCATTAAAATCAAGACTGGCTATACAGGCAGTCGACAAACCAATTAAGTTTGTGCTGTGACCTTGTTTAGATACATCTGGCATATAGTGTTGTGGCTATGCATTAAGCTATTATTTGATAGAGTCATCTTTACATCAAATGCCGCATTTAGCAATATATATAGTAGGGTTATTAGCTGGCTTCGGATGAAATATGGCTATAGTTAGAATTATCAGTGATAATTCAATGTCTCATTGATAAACTCTATTTAGTTCACTTTAATACGATAATAAATTATGCGTTTTCTTTGTGTTTTGGTACTTTTACTAATTTCAATCATTGAAATTGGCCCTGTTCCAATTACCCCGTTATTTTTAATAGGGGTTATATTGTTTAGACCCAGTTGGTTTTATGACCTAGTGCTCAAGATATACAATAAATACTAATGAGAGTACCAAACGTTAATCATCATTTATGTTTGACTTGAGCAAATATTATTGGTTTGCTACTAAGAAACATTCTGTTTCTGTCAGGTATTCTTATCCTTACGAAATCTTGATACTAAAAACACTACCATGAGCTAATGTTGAAACTACCTTAAAAGGTTTAAACGATGGACAGTGCCTCTCGAATTTTTTTAGCTTTCCGCTTGGGTCATAGTAGTTACAAGGTTTTAGTGAATAGTCGTTGGGTATTCCTCATAATAGCGGCTTTTCTTTTACCTTCTGTCAGTTTTTCTGAAGAAATGCAATCGGCAACACAGTTAGATTTAAAGCATCATTTTATCGGCTATCTAGGTATTGCCATCACTGTTTTGGCTTATGCCATTGCCATGACAGAAGATTTGCATCAATTGAGTAAAGCCAAGCCGATGGTCTTGGGATCGGCATTAATTTGGCTGGCCATCTTTGTTTATTATAAAGTAGAGTTTGGATCAGCAAAAAATGTCGCTATCGTTTTTCAGACTAATCTAATGTCTTATGCAGAGTTGTTTTTATTTATTACTGTGTCGATGACATTTTTAAATGCCATGACAGAGCGGAGTATTTTTGATGCCTTGCGCATTGTCTTGTCCAATAGACAATATAGTTATCGAAAACTATTCTGGATTACGGGGATACTGGCTTTTGTGTTATCCACTGTCATTAGCAGTTTAACAGTAGGCTTGTTAATGGGTTACATTATACTGGTGATAGGAAAAGCAGATTCTAAATTCGTCGGTCTGGCAGGGCTAAATGCTGTGGTTGCCGCGAATGCCGGGGGAACTATGAGTCCGTTAGGGGGGATTTCTACCTTTTTCGTTTGGCAGCAAAATATGTTGCATTTCACGGAGTTTTTTACCTTAACACTACCGTGTATTGTTAATTTTTTAGTGCCGGCTTTTATCATGAGTTTTTCAGTCTCTAAAGCAACGCCAGCATTTGTTAAAGCAACACCAGTTTTAAAACGCGGAAGTAAGCGGATTATTTTCATATTTGTACTGACTTTCAGTATGACAATTTTGTCGAATGTATTTCTTGATATGCCTGCCATTGCCGGGATGATGCTAGGTTTAGCGATATTACAGTTCTTTGCTTATTATTTAACTAAATCAGAGAAGCTGGGTCACTTTTTACTTTCTGAAACCCAAGAAACAATTGATTCACAAAAAGGTTTTGATGTTTTCAAATGTATTGCTGGTGTTGATTGGGATACGCTGTTGTTTTTCTATGGAGCCATGATGATAGTGGGTGCATTGAACTTTTTAGGTTATTTGGATGAAATGGCGCATTATCTGTTTACCCAAATTAATCCTACGATTGCAAATATCCTGATTGGTTTGTCTTCTTCATCGATTGATAATGGTACGCTGATGTTTGCGGTGTTAAATATGCATCCTAATCTTCCTGTTGAACAATGGTTACTATTAACACTGACCTTAGGTGTGGGTGGGAGTTTATTAGCAATTGGTTCAGCGCCTGCGTTGCATGTTTTGGGTTTAATGAAAGGCACGATGAAAGAGGGTGAAGGCTATACGTTTACCCTGCATTTCCGTTGGATGCCTGCTATTTTATTAGGTTTTTTTGCCAGTATTGCAACGCTTTATATGATTAATAGTGGCCATTTTTAAGAAAGGTAACCTTATCCCGCTCAGGCGGTCTGAGTCCACTTGCCTGGCGTTGTTTTTAGGTATTGCTGTGCCTTTATTGCTAACGTTAGTTGATTGGCCTTTTCGGAATGTACTGACCCCAAGTAATATATTGTTGGTGTATTTATTGGGGGTCTTTTTTGTGGCGATGCACTTTGGTTTATTGCCCTCTATTCTGGCCTCATTGACTAGTGCAGGGGCTTTCGCATTTTTCTTTGCTCCGCCTATTTTTTCATTTGCGATAGTCGATCAAGAAAATTTAATGGGTTTGGTTGTGATGTTGGTGGTGGGTGTCGTCACTAGTAATTTGGCAGAAAATATCCTGCACCATACAATTGAAAGAGTTAAGTCTATAGAATTGGCTAAAGAGGTAACTTTAAAAATGCAGGCAGAAACGTTACGAAACTCGCTGCTCAGTAGTATTTCCCATGATCTTAGGAATCCCTTGGCGATCATTGTCGGTGCTGCCAGTACCCTGGAGTCCGACGAACAGTGTTTAGATGCAGTGAGTAGAAGAAAACTGGTTAAAGTCATCAGTGAAGAGGCTCAGCGAATGTCCGATCTGACTATCAAGATTTTGGAGATGGCAAGACTGGAAGCCGGTGAAGTGATGCTTAACAGGCAGTGGTTTGCGCCGGAGGAAATTGTCGGTAGTGCTTTAAGCCGACTTGATAAGCAGCTTAAAAGTAGGCCGGTTAATATCCACATGCCAGAAAATCTGGCCTTGATTAATGTGGATGCCGTATTGCTACAACAAGTGATGGTGAACCTTCTGGATAATGCGGATAAATATTCAGACTCTGGATTGCCTATAGATATATCGGTAGGTGCAATGTCGCTAGGTTTATATATTACCATTGCTGATCGTGGCCCAGGAATCCCTGCTGGTTTACAACAAAAGATTTTCGAAAAGTTTTTTCGGATTAATGAAGAAAGTGCACAAAGTGGCGTTGGCTTGGGTTTATCTATTTGCCGGGCAATTATAGAAGCGCATGGCGGTGAAATTCAAGCGACTAACCGCAGCGGTGGCGGTGCTTTGTTTCAGATTTATCTCCCTATATTAGAATCTCCGCCGAGTGTTGAGTTAGAAGAAAATGAGTTACTGTTATGAAATCGGGTAACCCCTTACTCTTGTTAATTGAAGATGATCCGCAATTTCAGATGTTACTTAATACGACTTTGCAGAGTCAGGGCTTTTATGTTCTTGCTGTTGGCACCGGACAAGCGGGATTAATTGCAGTCCGTAACCAACAGCCCAGCTTATTAATTCTTGATTTAGGGTTGCCAGATATGGATGGTCAGGAGGTGATCTCCCGATTACGCAAGTGGTCAGAGATTCCAATTATTGTGTTGTCAGCACGTGACCAGGAAACGGATATAACACTTGCATTGGATCATGGTGCTGATGATTATCTTACAAAGCCCTTTAGTCCAGCCGTTTTAATATCGCGGATCAAAGCGTTACTGAGGCGTGTGGCGAAATTACCAGGAGGCGCTTTGGAGGTTTTTCAGGTGGGTGAACTCAAAGTTGAATTAACCCGGCGTCGAGTGTTTGTCAGTATAAAGGAAATTAGCTTAACGCCCATCGAATTTAATTTGCTCTCTGAGTTGGTACGTCATGCGGGTTTCGTGGTAACGCATCGACAATTACTTGAAAAAGTGTGGGGTGCCTCTCATGTAGAACATAGCCATTACTTGAGAATTTATATGGCGCAACTTCGTCATAAATTAGAATCCGATCCAGCCCGCCCCCGATATTTATTAACAGAAGCGGGAGTAGGGTATCGACTCAATGAAGCTGAAAACTAGGTGCGTAGGCGAGGTATTGATTAAACTACAAACTGCTCAGATGATGGATGGGCAGTTTGTAGTTTATAGCGAGAAACTTTATTCTTTAATGCGGATCAGGTCATGGCAGCTTTTGCAAGACTCGCCGACTTTACCGAATTGTGCTTTAATTAAGTTAACATCGCCTGTCGCAGCGACTTTTGCAAGTTCGTTAGCGGCTTCGTTAAAGGTGTTTGCTACTTTTGTAACTTCATCT
>CAIOMN010000259.1 GCA_903859415.1 uncultured Methylococcaceae bacterium | reverse complement strand
TTTATTTTAATACCAAATAAATCGTAAGGCCCTTTTCTCCAGGGATGCAACCCTTTAAGTTGCTTCTCAAGTAGAATTCGATCAGCATCTAATAAATCGACCGTCTCGCCGACTTCAACGGCATCCGTTATTAATGAACGGTGTGAAGTTATTGGCGTGGGTAAACTTTCTATAATAGAAAGCCATTCAGCTAAAGTACCGTGCGCCTCTAAATCAAATGCATTAGAAATTTGTTGCGGAAGAAGATCCACCCATGCCTCTGCTTTTACATCGACCAGAGCATCATAGAGCGGTTGATAATCAATCATTTAAGGTAAATCGTCTTTTTACGGTTTGAAGGTTATTTAAAATGGCTTTAACCACAAAAACTGCAGTTAAAGCCACTCAAGCCTTATCGGTAGAAAACAGATAGTCTTTCAGAAATTAAACCGCCATGACACGAGTCTTTTGTTCACAGGGATATCAACCTAAAGTTGGAGTAAAATAGTTTCAGCTGTTTTTACAGGCAATAGCTTAAGCGATTGCACTCCAGTTTTTATTTATCTGAAAATCTATGCAATCGTTTAGGAGTTTTTTGCAGCCAGTGCTTCAACGTTACGCTTAGCAAGGCTCTCAATCACCGCGTTCAATGAGCCCTTATTTTGAACTTCAGTTGAAAAGGTTGTACGGTAATTTGTGACCAGACTCACGCCTTCGATCAAAATATCGTAAGCTTTCCAATCGCCATCAGTCTGCAACATACGATAATCAACCGCAACTGGCTTAAGACCCGGCTGTAATACTTCTGTTTTTACAATAACTTTCGTAGCTTCAGCTTCCATCTCAATCGGTAAATAGCGAATCGACCAATCTTTAAACTCAACGAATGCACGTGAATAGGTTCTTACCAAAAGCGTCTGGAACTCTTTCTTAAAACGTTCACGCTCGTCAGGTGTTGCTGTTTTCCATAACTTACCTAAAACCAAAGAAGAAATTTTTTCAAAATCAGTACTGGGTAAAATAGCTTCATTAACAAACTGATTAACCTTTGCAAAATCCTTGATAAAAGTTTTATCCCTCATCTTTTCCTGCAATTTATTTGATGCAGTTTCGATTGCAAGCTGCGGTGGTAACAAATCATCAGCCATTACCTGAGTGTTAGACATTAAAATCATTAATACCGCAAAAAAACTGAACAATGTGTAACGCTTAACGTTCATATAATCCTCTAAAATTAAACTCATGGTTACGTGCTATATTTTACAAATATCAGTATAGCCAATCCCTGATACAATAAATAAGTATCCGACAAATCAACCAAGCCTAATGCCATAACTCCTGAGAGACTGCATTTTATAAGCCCATGACTACAGATAAGATAACATATAATAACATCAATTTTCCAAGCACACGCATGAGAAGAATGCGCTTTAACGATTTTTCGCGGCGTTTAATGCGTGAAAATCAGTTATCTGTTGATGACCTGATTTACCCCCTGTTTGTGACTGAAGGCATCAATCAGCGTGAGTCAATTACCTCCATGCCAGGCGTCGATCGATTTTCTTTAGATTTACTGCTAGAGCAAGCAGATGAGATTTATAATTTAGGGATTCCTGCCATTGCCTTATTCCCAGTAACGCCCGCTGATAAAAAATCGGATGATGCGGCTGAAGCTTATAATCCTGAAGGTTTAGCACAGCGAAGTGTCAGGGCTTTGAAAAAAGCCTTTCCTGATTTAGGTGTCATTACTGATGTTGCTCTCGATCCCTTTACCTCACATGGACAAGATGGCCTGATTAACCAGGATGGCTATGTTATTAACGATGAAACCATCGAAGTCTTGGTCAAACAAGCCTTATCCCATGCTGAAGCGGGCGTCGATATTGTCGCACCGTCTGACATGATGGACGGACGGATAGGCGCAATAAGATCAGCCTTTGAAGCAAATCATTATACTAACACCTTAATTCTTGCCTATTCTGCCAAGTATGCATCCAGCTTTTATGGCCCCTTTAGAGATGCCGTTGGCTCCGCAGGTAATTTAGGTAAAAGTAATAAATATAGCTACCAAATGGACCCCGCCAATTCTGATGAAGCGCTGCGTGAAATCCAGTTAGACTTACAGGAAGGTGCGGACATGGTGATGGTTAAGCCCGGCATGCCATATTTAGATATCATTCGTCGCGTTAAAGACCAATACGGTGTTCCCACCTTTGCTTATCAGGTCAGTGGCGAATACGCGATGATCAAAGCCGCTGGAATTAATGGATGGCTGGATGAAAAGCAAGTCGTCTTAGAATCCTTACTCGCTTTTAAACGCGCGGGTTGCAATGGCATTTTGACTTATTACGCAAAATCAGCCGCACAATGGTTACAAGAATGACCTCAATTGATCGCTATGCGGTATTGGGCCATCCCATTAAACACAGCAAATCACCCCGCATTCACAAGCTATTTGCCGAACAAACTGCTCAATCACTTGTTTATGAGGCACACGAAGTCCCTGCTGAACAATTTTCATCAGCCGTAGAAACATTTTTTACTAATGGCGGTAAAGGCTTAAATTGCACTATCCCACTAAAAGAGCTGGCTTGGGCTTTTGCTGGCCATAAGACAGAGCGTGCTCAGCTTGCAAAAGCCGTCAATACTCTGGCCTTACAGGATGATGGTTCTATTCTGGGTGATAATACCGATGGCGTCGGCTTAATAACCGATTTAATAAACAATCATGGCATCAAACTGGCTGATCGTAAGGTATTAATCCTGGGTGCTGGTGGAGCAACACGAGGCATCATAAAGCCCCTTTTTGAGCAATCACTTAAATCCATTGTTATCGCTAATCGTACCCTTGAGAAAGCCATTGATCTTGCAACCGAATTCGTCGACTTTGGCCCTATTATCGGCTGCGGCTTTGAGGCATTAAATAATCAACAATTTGATTTAATTATTAATGCAACATCAACCAGCTTAACCGGTCAGTTGCCGCCATTACCTGCAGACATACTGGCTGAAAATGGCGTTTGTTATGACTTGGCTTACAGCAATGAAGCCACTACTTTCGTACGATGGGGCCAAGAAAACAACGCTTTAAAAAGCCTCGATGGTTTGGGCATGTTAGTCGAACAAGCCGCCGAGGCTTTTTTTATCTGGCGAGGTGTTCGCCCAAGAACAGAACCTATTATTAAACTGCTTAATGATGAACGGCTAAGGTAACTCACCAGTTATTTAAAATTCAGACACCCCGATCTCTGCATCAAGCAGCCTTAAAGCGATAATACAAACCGCCTATATAAACCAATAAGATAAAGTCGGAAAACTAAGAGTTAGCCAAGTGACTTGCCAAATATTACGGAATTTGAAATGATCGC
>CAIOMN010000258.1 GCA_903859415.1 uncultured Methylococcaceae bacterium | reverse complement strand
ATGCGGCTATTCATTTTTAGACCTAACTCCTGAGCTATTTGAATATCCTGATCGAATTGGAGTTTTAGCTCATTAAGTTGACTGAGGGCTTTATCTCGAGGTAAACGTCCTGCTTTGTAATCCGATTTAATCCTTTCTGCAGTAGAAAAACGACAGTCACGTAATCTTGCAAAAGCAACCGCTGTTCTATCTATTTCGCCATTCTCCACTAAAATGTCGCTTTTTACTGATGCCACTAAAGCTTGTTCATCTGCGATATCCTTCTGTTTAGCCAGATAATATCCACCTACGCCACCAGCCACTACACCAACTCCACCCCCTATTAATGCGGCTGTACTAACATTACCTCCGCCAATAAATGCACCCAAGGCACCAGCTCCAGCTCCAAGCAGTCCGCCGACAACGGCACCCTCAACAATCGATTTTGAGTAATAGTGCTCGGATTGCCTCAACTCACTTCTTGAGGTATAGCAAATATCGTTTTTGTTATCATCGTTAACACTCAACGCCGAACAACCTGACAATAGACAAACACCTATTATCATTAAGTGGTTATTATTACGTCTTGACAGGGAATTAGTGATTGTTTTCATATTCTTAAATGACGAAGGTTGAAAAGGAAGTAATCAGGTTTATTTCATTCATCTTCAAAAAGTTCAGGATAGATTTTCATTTTGATGCATGTCCAGATAGTAGCACCAATATAATGGAAATTACCAACAATAATCATAAAAAATTACTTTACTTTTATGTTCTAGTTACGAATGAATTCAATTTTTACGTTAAACTTGTGAGATATACTTAGAAGATAACTAATTGATTGGCGCTGATAAAGTAGCATTTACTTAGTTAATCTAATTTTCTTAATGGTAGTCTGAGGTAATCGGGTTATCATAATTACTGCAATAACGGTCGAATTGCGAAAATAACATTTAATAAAAATTAACGACCGATAGCGTGTAATAATTAATGAGGAGTTAATGGTGGAACTTGAGAACAAATTCACAGCCTTACAACTGGCTATTATCAATAATCAGGCTGCGCTTTATAACTGCGCTTGTCCGGTGCATATCAGTATGCAAATTACCAATTTGCGTAAGTTGTTTGATTATCAAAAAACATGTATTGATTTACCTTCAGAAAGTGATGTACATATACAGGTTCATCAGCGTATCGCTGAAGTGACAAAGCAGGCTCATCAATTGATGGAACAATGCCTGGATGAGATTCTGGATATGGAAGGCTGGGATAGAGCTAAATTAGAAATGCCTGTAGGTCTCAGGACACGAATAGATAATTAATGGGAATGCTCACCTTATTTCGGTAATTAGAGGTGGTGACTGGAATGTGCCGATAAAGAATCGGCACATCGGGCAATACATCCTTATTATCGTTTCAATGCTTTTGCAAAGGCATTAGCCATTGAGTTTTGAGTGGGTTCCGGTTGTTTAGGCTTAGGCGCGGGTTTTTGACTGACACGTTCAGGTCGAGCTTCAATAATTTCACCATCGGTTGATGATTTCATCGATAACGAAATACGTTTACGATCTACATCGACTTCCAGTACTTTGACTTTAACCATATCACCCGTTTTTACTGCATCTCTGGGATCTTTGATGAAGGTATCAGACAAATGTGAGATATGAATCAAGCCATCCTGATGTACGCCAATATCCACAAAAGCGCCAAAGTTGGCCACATTGGTGACGACGCCATCAAGTCGCATCCCCGGTTTAAGGTCTGATATTTTCTCAATACCGGCTTTAAACTCGACGCTTTTAAACTCCGGCCTAGGGTCACGACCTGGCTTTTCCAATTCTTGTAAAATGTCGGTGACAGTCGGTAAGCCAAAGTGTTCATTGGTGTAATTGGCTGGGTTCAGCGTGCGTATAAAACCACTTTGACCGATGAGGTCGCGGATAGACTTACCAGTATTACTGATGATGGCTTCCACCACCGGATAGGCCTCAGGATGAACAGCAGACGCATCCAGAGGATTATCCCCATTCATAACCCGAAGAAAGCCAGCGGCTTGTTCATAGGCTTTGTCACCCAATCGAGGCACT
>CAIOMN010000257.1 GCA_903859415.1 uncultured Methylococcaceae bacterium | reverse complement strand
GCGCATTATCAGTGCAGCCCATGACAAACTATCGACGTTTGGTATTGGTAAAGATCTGGATGAGCAGCAATGGTCATCCGTGTTTAGACAATTGGTTGCCCGTAATTTAGTGTCTGTTAATTTTGATCATTTTGGGGTTTTGCAGCTCACTGATGCTTGTCGTCCCATTTTACGTGGCGAACAGCAACTGATGTTACGTAAGGATATCAAGCCCGAGAAAAGTAGATTGGGTAAGAAAATCGTGGGTAAAGCGTTTAGTAAAACCGATATCAATAAGAACCTATGGGAAGCTTTGCGTTCTAAACGCCGCGAGATTGCAGATGATCAAGATGTGCCGCCTTATATTATTTTTAATGATGCCACACTGATGGCAATGGTCGAAACCAAACCCGGTAATCTGCAACAAATGGCATTACTTTCTGGGATCGGTGAGCGAAAGTTAATGCTTTATGGTGAGCAATTTTTAGACGTTATTAAAAGCATTCTAGGTGACAGTAAAGTTCCAGAAACAATCATTGAGTCTGCCGATTTATTTAAATTAGGTTTTACAGTTAAGCAGATTGCCCAGAAAAGAGTATTGAAGGAAGAAACAATCTATACCCATCTTTCACAAGCCTTGGAGCAGGGCATGGTAATACTGACTGATGTTTTAGACTTATCTGTGGCAGAAATAAACACTATTGAAGAAGCCATTTTAGCATTGCCGAATGAACAACAAAATGCACTGCGGCCCGTATATGATCTGTTTGATGGTCAATACAGTTATGGTATTTTGCGTTGTGTCAGAGCGAATTTACAGTTTAAAACCTAATCCTTAACAACCCTGCTGATGTGTTGTACCATATCAAACAGATAAATAAATTAACTGGAGAAATAAATGGCTGTAAGTGTTGATGATTTCAAAAAGGCGCTACAACTGTGGGCAAGTGGTGTTACGGTAGTAACCACACAATCTGAGAAGTTTGGCGTTCAAGGTATGACCGTGACAGCATTTTCAAGTGTTTCAGTTAATCCTCCCCAGGTTTTAGTGTGTATTAATCAGGCAGCCGATACCGGAGAAGGTATTCAGGAAAGTGAACATTTTGCAGTGAATGTATTAACCGTTGATCAACAAGAAGTATCTAATCAGTTTGCCGGTGGTTGCAGTCAGCAGGAACGCTTTGAAAATGTTAATTGGAGCGCGAGTGCTAATGGTGCACCTATTTTAAATGACAGTCTGATGTCTTTATCTTGCAAGGTAGTCAATAAGGTTTTGGTGGGTACTCATTGGGTCATTATAGGTGAAGTAGAGGAATCGATCTGTCGATCAAACAGTCCATTATTATATTATTCTGGCGCTTATAGACAATTAGCCGAAGGCTAATCCCTCTGGATGACAGATAACATCACCTGTTAAGATGTTATCTGTATCTCATTTCTTTTAATCAATTAGAATTAGTATTGACGTAAGGGCTTGGTATATTAAGATTGTCGTTGGTCACTGAGCGGATATGAATATCCTGTTGAGGAAAGGGGATATTGATATTGTGCTCACGGAAGGCTTTTTCTAGTCTTAAGAGGACAGCATGAGTCACAGGCAATCTATTGACCACTTCACTGACAAAAATCCGAATTGAGAATAATAGCGCATTATCACCAAAGCCTACGATAAAGACACTGGGTGCTGGTTCAGTAAGCACTAATGGCGTTGATAACACAGTCTCCATCATCACCCGATGCGCTAGATCAACATCAGCGTCATAAGCAATACCCACAGGAATCACCACCCGCGTAATCGCATCCGATAAACTCCAGTTGACTAACTGGCTGGTAATAAAAGTTTTATTGGGTACTACATGTTCTTTTTGATCGGCATCGACCAAGGTCGTTGCACGCATTTGAATCCGACTGACTTTGCCAGTAATATCACCAATCGTAACCGTATCACTGACGCGTATAGGACGTTCAAATAACAGAATAATACCCGATACCAAATTGGCAAAGATTTCTTGCAAACCAAAGCCCAGGCCAACACTGAGCGCAGCGACTAACCATTGAACCTGAGACCAGCTTCCACCTAATTCATTGGCAATACTAATAAAACCAATGGCGACCAGGGTGTAATTGGCTAATTGAT